>NZ_VZZR01000068.1:0-46849 GCF_009650555.1 Pseudomonas sp. EMN2 | reverse complement strand
ACTTGAAGGAGTCGTGAACTTCCTTCACCTGCCGCCAATCCACATCCCCACGCTGTTCTGCAGCCTTGATCCAGGCCAACTGCGGATCGGCCGCGACCATTGCATCGATGGTCTGGCTGACCGTCTGCTGGTCAACCTGCCTGAGGTCGATGCGCAGCCCTTCGACCGCCTTGATGGTGATGCTGCCGGCCGCCTGCATCTGCGTCTGGCGCAAGGTTTCGTCCGTACGGCCTTTGCCGCTGGCTGAACTCCAGAACGCGTTGTTGTTGGTCTTGGTGTGGCTTTCGTCATGCAGGTCTTTCACACCTTCAAAGACAATTTCGCCACCGCTGTCCAAGGTCAAGTCGCCGCCGCTCTTGAGCTGCGCCACCTGATAACGCTGGTCACCGCCACTGGTCAGCGAGACATCGCCCCCCGCCTTGACCTGGCTGCCGACATGGGTCACCTGGGTGACTTCGTCGCGCTTGAGCTTCAAGGCACCGAAGCCACCCTTCTCCTGCATGTCGTAAAGGGTGTGGTCGGTGTTCTGCTGCGCCAGAAACTGCAGGTTCTTGCCCGCCTTCAGCGCCAGGTCGTCGCCAGCGGTGAGGTTGCTGGAGACCACTGTCACATCGCGCTTGGCGTCGACGGTAAGTTTGCCGCCGGCACTGAACTCGCTGGCTGCCTGACGGGTATGGCTGTCTTCCTCGTTGATGCGTTTCTTGCCCTGCTTGGTGCGGGTCTCGACGCTGTCTTCATCGGTGGCCGAGCCCAGATACAGGTCACGGCCGGCGCTGACGGTCAGGTCCTCGCCTGCCCTTGCCGTGCTGGCGACAACGTTGATGTCACGCCCCGACTCGATCGTCAGGCCGGCCCCACTGGTCACGCTGGAGCCAAGGTTGTTGACCTGGGTGGTCACGCTGTACTTGTGACCACCGTTGCGGCTGACATGGATCTCGCTGCTGTCGGCCACCGACAGCAGGTTGATGTCACGCCCTGCCTTGAGCGTGGCATCGCCAACACTGCTGATCTGGCTCTTGTTGGTCAGGTCCCGGCCAGCGTTCAGGCTCAACGTGCCAGTCGCGCTGATGCCGGCGCCATCGTCGAGCACGGTTCGATGGCCGGAGCCTTCACCGACCAGAATCGCCGTACGATCGTTGACGATATCGCCGCTCAGCGCGGTCAGGCTGACGTTCTGGCCACGAATATCACCGGCCATTGCGTTGCGAATGCTGTCCTGGGCCAGCATCGAGAGGTTTCTGCCGGCCTCGACCAGGCCGCCTTGATAGATGCTGCTACCCGCCACCACGCTCAGCTCGTTGCTGGCCCGCAGTACGCCGACGCTGACCAGGTTGTTGCCGCTCAGCACACTCACATCGCGGCCTTGCACCAGGCTGCCACCACGAATGTCACGCGAGTCGACCTTGGCCAGGTAGAGCACCGGCGCCAGGACCTTCTCGCCCTCGACCTCGCGTTCCTCCATCCAGACGATGTCATGGGTCAGCGCCGCCACCTGCGCAGCACTCAGCTTCACCCCCATGGTCAGCCCAAGCTGCTCCTTCGAGGCTATGGCGTTGTCCATCAGGTAGCGGAACTGTTCGTACTCGCTGGTCAGGCCATTGGCCAGAAAGCGCTGCCCGGTCTGCGCCAGAACGGCATCGCTCACCAGGCGCGTCTCGTAACCGCCATCGCCCAGGCGCCGCCAGGCCTGCTGCGTATCAAAGCCGCCCAATTGATCCAGCAGGTAGTCCGAACTGAAGAAGTTCTTCAGGTTGGTCAACTGCGGGTTGGTCTCGACCAGGTAACGGCCCTGCGGGTTACGCGCCTGGGTGAACATGCCGTAGTCGCCCTGCGGCAGGCGGAACGTCGGCAGTGCCGTCGGGTCCACCGCAACGAACGGCGAGCCGCTGAAATCAGCCGGCACGAAGCTGATCTCCACACTGCCATCGGCACCGATCTGCTCGACCCTCGTCACATCCTTCGGGGGTTGTGGGGCTGGGCTACTCGGGTTGATCGCGATCTCGATACCGCCGACTCTGGAGGCGGTGGTCTGGTCATCGCCCAGGCTCCCCGTCAATTGCGCCAGGGTGTTATCGACCAGGCTGCCGTTCTGAATGTTCTTGCCAACAGTCAGGTTGACCTGGCCACCGGCCTGGATGGTCGCGGCGTAAACGGTATTGCCGTTCGGGCTCCAGGTGGTGACGTCGCTCATGCTGCTGAAGCGGTCATCGGCAGAGCGACTGATCAGCTCGTTGAAACCCGCCTCGTCGAAATGACCGCCCGCTACTGCGGCGTTGAACGCAGGGACGTCGACGAACTCCATCTGGTCCCAGTACCCGGTAGCGATCCTTCCCGGTGTGCCGCGCTGGATGATCTGGATGCCTGAACGGGAAACGGCCCCCTGGTTGAGCAGGCTGTCGGCGACCAGGGTCATGTCGCCGTTGGCCGCCATCAGGCTGTAGCGGTTTTCGATGTGCTGGGCGTCTACCGTCAGGCCTTTACCTGCCACCAGCCGCGCCGACGGCGAGTTCTTGGTCGGTGTCTCGTCGAGCACCTTGGTGATGGTGATGGTGCCGCGCTTGAACGAGTCCCCGCCTCCGCAGTGCTGCCCACACACCCAGGACAGGCTGCCGGAGACCAGCCCCTTGCCCAGCTTGAACTCGGCTTTGGCGTTGGTCAGCTCGATGGCCTTGATATCGATATTGCCTGCGCTTTCGACACTGCCGGAAAGGTTGCTGAACAGGCTGCCCTTGCCGCCATCCAGGCCGGCGAAGCTGAGGTCGCCGCCACTGTAGATATCGCCGTAGTAGTTGCTCAGGGTATCGCCGCGCACACTGAGCCCGGTGCCACTGAACAACACGCTGTCCTGGTCGTTGTAGACGCCATCGGCGGCGGTCAGGTGGGCCGCCTTCAATGCGCCGAGGCTGCCGCGGTTGTTGATGCGTGCAGCTTCGATGGTCAAAGCCTGGTCGGCGACTAGGCGGCCAAGGTTATCCAACGTGCCCTGCAGGGTCAGCCGGATATCGCCGCCACTGGCCAGGCGCCCGTTGTCCTGGGTGAGATTGATGGCGCCAATGTCGATGAGCTTCAGCGACGAGAGGGTACCGCTGTTGGTCAGGTCGCCAGCAAGCTTGAGGGTCAAGCCACCGTCGGCTACCAGCTCGCCAGCGTTCTCCAGGCTGACCATGTCGAAGGTCAAGCTGCCCGCACTGGCGATACGCTCGCCCACGGCCAGCGTCAGGCCCTGATGGCTGGTGTAGGCCAGGCCACCATTGAGCTGCCAACTGCCCACACCCTCTACCTGGCCAACACGCCAGTCGCCCATGCCATGCCCCAGCAACTGCCCACGACTACCCTGCAATGCCGCCAGATCGAGGGAGAACACGCCTTGGCCGGCATGCTCGATATGGCCATCGTTGTTGAGCAGGCTCGCGGTATCGAGTGTGAAGCCGTGGCTGCCGATCGCCACCTTGCCGCTGCGGTTGTCCAGCTCATCGCTCAGGACAATACGGCTGGAGTCACCGCCTAGCGCTCGTAGTTGTCCCCCGGCACTGTTGTCCAAGCGCTCGCCTTCGACCACCAGGCCAGTGGCGGACTCCACCAGGCCTGCGCGGTTGTCGATCCGCTTCACGATCAGTTGAAGGTTGCCCTTGAGGCTGGCAATCAGCCCGAGCGTGCCCTCCAGGGCACTGTTGTCCAACGATGCAGCGGTTACCTCTACACTGGCGCCTTTGATGCTGCCGCCCTGGTTGTGCAGCTCGCCCTCATCCCCCATGCGCAGTACCAGCGCACCGTCTTCGGCAAGCAAGGCGCCCTGCTGGTTCTGCACGGCTGCTGCAACCAGTTCGAGCCCCCCGCTACCGGCCAGCACCTTGCCCTGCTCGCGGTTGTCGACAGCGGCTGCCTGCAGTTTCACCTGGGTACCCAGTACCTGGCCGCCACGATTGTCGATTTGCCCCTGTTCGGCGGCCAGCTGCACCTGCTTGCCCACAACCACGCCGCCGCGGTTGTCGATGTTGGCTGCCTCGATCGCGATGGCGCCAGTGGTGGACTGCAGACGTCCCCCCTGGTTGTTCAGGTCATCGCTGGCGATTATTTCGAGCTTGCCATTTTCGGCACTGACTCGACCCTGCAGGCTGTTGTCCAGGCTGGTCAGGTGCGCGGTCAGGTTGTCGGCAATGAGTGCACCGCCCTGGTTGAGTACTTCACCGCCAGTCAGCCACAGTGAGCTACCGGCAAGTATCTTGCCTTCACGGTTATCCAGCTGCTCCTGCGCATGCACGGTCGCAGTACCGCCGCTGGCAGTGATCGCCCCCTTGCGGTTGTCGATGCGCACGGCCGAAACGTCGATTTCGCCGGCCACCAGGCTGGCACCCTGGTTATCCAGGGTTTGTGTGGCACCAACGCCAATCTTGCGGCTGGCGATCACGCTGCCGCGGTTGGTCACCTGATCAGCGGTTAGCGTTACATCCCCGGCGGCATTGCGGCTGCCATCGAGGTTGACGCCAGCATCGATGCTACCGCCGTTGCTCAAGCGGCCAGCGCTTTCGAGGCGAATGCTGTCATGGGCCGCCAGGCTCTGTCGGCTGTCGAGATCCCCCTGGGCCTTGATCGTCAGGTCGCGGCCCGCATAGACCGGGCCATCGAGCTGAACGCTGTCGGCGTTGACCTTGACCGCGCCGCTGGAAACCGCCTGAGCCATGGTGAGCTTGCCGTTGGCATCGATCTGGATGTCCCCGGCGCTGGTGGCCATGTTGCCGGCCAGGCGCACGCCGACACCCTTTTCCGTCCCCACCAGGCGAATGGTGCCGGCATACATCCCGCCCAATGCGGAGCTATCGATGGCCAGCTCCGGCGCCTGGCTGCCGTCAGCGGCTCGGGCGACGGCAGTGAGGTCATCGGCCTTGACGTCATTGCGCCCGGTGATGACGTTCAGCTTCTTGGCGTAGATCTCGGCGTTGATCCGAGCGCTGCGGGTAATCACGTCGAACTGCTCGACCTTGCCCGCTCGGAACCCATTGCCCTCGAAATTGACGCTGCCACCGTCGACCTGGAACCGCTCGACACGGCCATTGTCGATCACAGGCTTGCCCGTCGTGAGCGTCACCCGCGGAGTGTTGATGAAACCGCAGCCGTTGCACGTGATGCCATAGGGGTTGGCGACGATCACATGCGCCGACTGCCCCGCCACTTCGGTATAGCCACGCAGTTGGCTGGGGCTGTTACCGGTGACTTCGTTGAGAATGACCGATGCAGCCCCGCCCTTCAGGTTGGGGTTGCCCAGGATGATCCCGCCCAACTCGGTGGGCTGGGTTCGGTTAGGGGCATTGTTGAGGATCAACCCCTGGCTGCCGACGTTGTAGTCCTGGAACTGGTTGTGTGACAGCCCGCTGCCATTGGGCGCTGCAATGTTGACAACGGGTACGCCATTACCCGCCTGTCCAAGCGTCGTGCCTGGAGCGCTGACTACCAGTCCCTCGGCCTGTACCAGCAACGGCTGCCAGAACATGGCATTCGCCAGAATGAACGCCAGCCCGCGCTTGGGCAGGCCGAGGAAGTACTCACGGCGTGTCAGGGAAGCTGAAGGCTGGCGTGCAAGGAAGGCGAGCTGGCGAACGTCCATGGTCGAGAATCTCGTATCGGTCTAAACAGAAAGCGCAACGGCTAGAGGAAGAAGTCGAGGCGGAAGTAGGTGGGGGTTTCCCGCGCTTCGATCGGCCCGGGCCGCTCCAGTGAATGCGCGAACGTCACGCTAGCGGCCATGTTCTGCCCTCGGGCGAACAACTCCAGCGAGTGACTCGACATACGCCCGTGCATTTCGGCGTTGTAGCGGTCATGGCGGATGACACCCTGGTCGTAGCCAAGGCCGACGCCGTACTCGGCCAGCACCGGCCGCAGCCAGTCGATGCTGACCGGGCGACTCCAGCGCAAGTCGCTGCGCCAGTAGCTGCCACTGTCACCTGACAGGCTCTGGTCCTTGTAACCACGAATCGAAGACTGACCACCCAAGCTCATACGCTGCGGGCTGAACAGCACATCTTCGCTACGCTGGCCGGTCACCAGGCTGCTCAGGCTGAAGGCCTCTCCCCACAACTGGAAGGGCTGCAGGTAGCTCAAGGTCGCGGTGTACTTGCGATAGCGGGCATCTTGCTGCCCAGGGCGCGGGGCGTGATTGCCCTGGGCGTCGAGGGCGCCGATACCGTTCTGCATGCCCAGGTCAAGGTTGACATAGGCATTGCCGACCCGTCGGCCATGGTTGACGCCGAACTGTGCCTCACTGATGCGATTGCTGCTGTTCCTGAGCTTGCTGTCTTCGATGAAATTGCTGGTGCGCAGATGCGCAAGCCCTGTGCTCACCGAGGTCTTGCTGACAGCATCGCGAAAAATCACCCGCTCCAGGTACAGCTGATGATTCTGGCTTTCACCGCTCTGCTTGAAGTCGAAACCCAGGGCCTGAATCTGCGAGCGGTATTCGCTTTGGCTGTAGGTGTAACTGAGGTTCCACCAACCAAACGGCACACTGTAGCGAAGCATCGCGTTGTTCGAGGTTTTCTGGCGGTCGCTGACCGCGTCATGCCCGCCGCGCAACAGCAGCTGATCGGACAAACCCAGAGGGCTGTCCCAATCGAATGAGGCCCCCCACTGCTGCTCACCGGTACTTGCCTGCCCATCGTTATGCCGCGACAAACCCACCCGCCATGGCTTCTGTCGGGTGTTCCTGACCAGCACCTCACTGCCGCCAATACGCTCGCCGGGCGCCAGTTCCATCTTCGCGTTGTTCGACGGCAGGCGATTGAGCTGGTCGACCATCTGCTCGATCTCACGCAGGTTCAGCAGGTCACCGGGTTTACCGGGAAAGCTCATGGCCAGTTCGCGTTCGGACAAGCCGCTGTCTTCGGCGCTGCGAAGACGCTCAAGGCGCCCCTCGACGACAAGCACCTTCAAAGCACCGCTGGACAGGTCCTGTTGCGGCAGATAGGCACGGCTGGTGACCAGCCCCTTGCCAAGGTAGTGATCGGTGATCGTCTTGAGCAACTGATTGAGCTGCGCGACGCCCAGGCACTGGCCAGCGAAGGGCGCGATCAGGTGTTGGCGCTCGGCACTCGACAGACTGTCAGCCCCTTCCAGGTCGATGGACCTGATCGGAAAGCAACGCTCATCGTTGGGCGCTGAAGGGGTTTGCGGGTTGTGGGATTGCCCCGGCAGGTTCTTGAGATCCTCGAGGCGGCGGCCCTGCTCCTCGAGCAAGCGGTCCTGGCGCTCGCGGATAAGATCCGTATCGCCAGGGGTCGCCGCCGATACGGTGCTTGAGCACAATAAAGCGCAAAGGATCCCTGTGACTCGTAAGAAGTGGTTCGTCCTGGAAAACATTGAATGGTCACGTGCGCATGATGTCACTACGACATCATTGGGCGCGCGATTCTACCAGTCGATTTGTTGACGTCAAATTTTTGCATTCGCCAGAATTGCCCTGACAACGACGTCCGCCCGCCATCCCTTCAATCGCGATCCCCTGGCACCACCTTGTCCGTGTAGGAGCGGCCTTGTGTCGCGAAAGGGCTGCGCAGCAACCCCGGCAATCTTGTGGGAACCATAGATCCTGGGGCCGCTTCGCGACCCTTTCGCGGCACAAGGCCGCTCCTACAGGGGTCGCGCAAGCTCAGCAAATCAATCGCGATACCCTGGCGCCACCTTGTCCAGCAACCGCAACAACGCCGCCCAGGCCAACTGCATCGCATCCGGATCAGCCAACTGCCCCTCCTCCAACGGCCGTCCAGGGTCATTGAACTGCCGTTCGGTATGCGCGCACACCGCATGGGGCGGCAACACCAGCTTGCCGCTGGCCTGGGCGGCCAGCTGGATCTCGCAGGCTTTCTCCAGGTAGTACATGCGCATGAACGCCTCGCTCACGCTGCGCCCTACGGTCAGCAGGCCATGGTTGCGCAGGATCATCACCGGCTGCTGCCCCAGGTCGGCCACCAGCCGCTGCTGTTCGCTCAGGTCCAGCGCCACGCCTTCATAGTCGTGGTAGGCGACCTTGCCGTAGAACTCCATCGAGATCTGGTTCACCGGCAGCAACCCGCATTCCAGCGCCGCCACCGCGCAACCGGCGCGGGTATGGGTGTGCAGCACGCACTGCGCGTCTTCGCGGGCGCCATGGATGGCGCTGTGGATCACGAAACCCGCCGGGTTGACCGGGTAAGGCGAAGGCTCGACGGCATGGCCGTGCAGGTCGATCTTCACCAGGTTGGAGGCGGTGATTTCATCGAACATCAAGCCGTAGGGGTTGATCAGGAAATGATGCTCGGGCCCCGGCAGGCGCACCGAGATATGGGTGAAGATCAGGTCGGTCATGCGAAAGTGCGCGATCAGCCGGTAGCAGGCCGCCAGTTCTTCGCGCAGGTGTTGTTCGGTAGGCATGGTCACGGGTTCCAGGTTGGTGAGGGGCGGCTGGAGCGTAGAAGACTGTCCAGCCGCGACGGGTTACTTGCTGGCTGCCCAGGCGTTGAAGCGTTCCTCCAGTTCCTCGCCATGGTCGACCCAGAACTCGACGTTCATGGCCAGGGCGCCTTCGAGGTTCTCCTTGGAAGTCGGCACCCACTTGGCAAGCTCCGGCGCCAGCGCGGCAGCCGCCTGGGTGTTGGTCGGGCCGTAGGGAATCTGTTCGACGTAACGCACCTGCGCCTCGGGCTGGTTGGTGTAGGCGATCAGCCGCTCGGCCTGCTGCACATGTTTCGAGCCCTTGATGATCGCCCAATAGTCCATGCCGTACAGGCTACCGGGCCACACCAGCGCCAGCGGGCTGCCGTTCTGCGCGGCGGCGGCGATGCGGCCGCTGTAGGTCGAGGTCATCACCACGTCACCGGCGGTCAGCCATTGCGGCGGCTGGGCGCCGGCCTCCCACCACTGGATGCTGGGCTTGAGCTGGCTCAGCTTGGCGAAGGCGCGGTCAACGCCTGCCGAGGTGGCCAGCACCTTGTACACGTCCTCGACCTTGACCCCGTCGGCCAGCAGAGCGAACTCCAGGTTGTACACCGCGCGCTTGCGCAGGCCACGCTTGCCCGGGTACTTGTTCACGTCCCAGAAGTCGGCCCAGGAGGTCGGCGCCTGGGCCAGCTTGTCGCGGTCGTAGGCAATCGCCACGCTCCACACCAGCGCCGCCGAACCGCAATCCTGCGCGGCATCGGCAATCAGTTGGTCCTTGTGGCCCAGTTTGTTCCAGTCCAGCCGCTCGTACATGCCTTCATCGCAACCGCGCAGCAGGTCGGGGCCTTCGATCTGCACCACGTCCCAGTCCACGCTGCCGGTGTCGACCATGACCTTGATCCGCGCCATCTCGCCGTTGTACTCGGTCTGGATCAGCTTGCTCTTGTCCTGGGCGCTGAACGGCTGGAACAACGCCACGTCCTGGGCCTTCTGCCCGGCACCGCCATAGCCCACCACGACCATGTCCGACGCCGCCTGGGCGCTGCCCAGGCCAAGCCACAACAGCACCGCGTACAGCCCGGGTTTTCGTGCAAAAGCGCTCATCGATGGACCCTCTTTGTTGTTTTTGTGAGGTTCGCCCCTGAGGCGGGGGTGCTGTCGAAACTAGTCAACGACCAGTAAAAAAACAAGTTGATTTTTTACTATGGGTACACTTTTATAAGAAAAAAACAACAACTCCCCGCTGGAGCCTGCCCGTATGTCGACCGCCTTCACGCACCTGTTCGAACCGCTGCAGCTCCGTGGCAAGCGCCTGAAAAACCGCATCATGTCCAGCGGACACGACACCTCCATGCCCACCGACAACCTGGTCAACGAGCGGCTGATCGCCTATCACAAGGCCCGTGCCGAGGGTGGTGTCGGGCTGATCGTGCTGCAGGTGGCCGGGGTGCATGACAGCGCCCGCTACACCTCCCATGTGCTGATGGCCACCGACGATGCCTGCATCGACGGCTACCGGCGCCTGGCCGAGGTGTGCCACGCCCAGGGCACCGTGGTGCTGTCGCAGATCTTCCACCCGGGCCGCGAAATCATGGAGTCCGCCGATGGCCTGCTGGCGGTGGCCTACAGCGCCTCCGCCGTGCCCAACGAGCGCTTCCGGGTGATGCCGCGCGAACTCGACCAATCGATGATCGACGAGATCGTCGCCGGCTACGCAGCTGCGGCGCGGCGCCTGCACCAGGCGGGCATCGACGGTGTCGAAGTGGTCGCCAGCCACGGCTACCTGCCCGCGCAGTTCATCAACCCGCGGGTCAACCGCCGCAGCGACGGTTACAACGGCGACCTGGAACAGCGTCTGCGCTTCTTGCGCGAAATCCTCGCAGCCGTACGCGCCGCCACCGACGAGCAGTTCATCGTCGGCCTGCGCATCAGCGCCGACGAGCGCGATGCCGAGGGCCTCACCGAAGGCGAATCGCTGGAGGCGGTGCAGGCCCTGCAAGCGAGCCTGGACTACGTGCATATCGTCGCTGGCACCTCCGCCTCGCTGGGCGGCGCCATCCATATCGTTCCGCCGATGGCCATCGAGGCGGCGTACCTGGCCCGCGAAGCCGGCACCTTCAAGTCGCGCCTGCAGATCCCGCTGTTCGTCACCGGCCGCATCAATCAGCCCCAGGAAGCCGAACTGATCCTCGCCCGTGGCCAAGCCGACGTGTGCGGCATGACCCGTGCGCTGATCTGCGACCCGCAGATGCCGAACAAGACCGACAGCGGCCGCGCCGAGGACGTGCGCGCCTGCATCGCCTGCAACCAGGCCTGCATCGGCCACTTCCATCGCGGGCTGCCGATCTCCTGCATCCAGCACCCGGAAACCGGGCGCGAACAGCAGTACGCCAACCTGCCCCCGGCCAGCGTGCGCAAGCGCGTCATGGTGGTGGGAGGCGGCCCCGCCGGCATGAAGGCCGCCGCCGTGGCGGCGGCACGCGGGCACCAGGTGACGCTGTATGAAGCCAGCGCGCAACTGGGCGGCCAGGTGCTGCTGGCGCAGTTGCTGCCCCGCCGCAGCGAGTTCGGCGGCGCCAGCACCAACCTGCAACGGGAAATGCAGCTGGCCGGGGTCGAGGTAGTGCGCAATACCCGCGTCGACCGCGCCCTGGTCGAGCGCGAACGCCCGGACGCGGTGATCGTCGCCACCGGTGCCGAGCCGTACTGGCCGGCGTTCGAGCGTGGCGGCGAGCTGCAGGTGGTCGATGCCTGGCAAGTGCTGCGCGACGAGGTGAAGCTCGGCCGCTCGGTACTGGTGGTGGACTGGCGCTGCGACTGGATCGGCCCCGGCATCGCCGAGCGCCTGATGCGCGCAGGGCATCAGGTGCAACTGGCGGTCAACGGTACCCATTGCGGCGAGAGCCTGCCGCTGTATGTGCGCGACCAACTGGCCGGCGAGCTGCACAAGCTGGGCATCCCGATCACGCCCTATGCCCGCCTGTATGGCTGCGACGACAACAGCGTCTACCTGCAGCACACCGCCAGCGGCGAGGCGATGATCTTCGAAGGCATCGACACCCTGGTGCTGTGCCAGGGCCATCAGCCGGTCGACACCCTGGCCGAGCAGATCAAGGACCTCACCCAGGTGCAGCGCATCGGTGACTGCCTGGCCCCGCGCACGGCAGAGGAAGCGATCCATGAGGGCTTGAAGGTCGCCGCCGCCTTGTGAGCCTGTTTATACTCCGGGACTTTGCAGGGCCGACTGGAAACCGCCATGAATCGCCACATTGCCAAAGCGCCGCCACCTGCCGAGGACGGCAGCACCGCGCCGCAGTTTCTCGGCACCCGCATCCGCGGCCTGCGCAAGCGCCGCGGCATGACCCTGGCCGAGTTGGCCGAGCAAAGCGGGCTGACTGCCGGCTACATCAGCCAGCTGGAGCGCAACCTGTCCTACCCGTCGATCCCGGCGCTGTTCAACATCGCCCGCACCCTGGGCGTGACCATCCAGTGGTTCTTTGCCAGCGAAGCGGTCACTGCCCCGGAAGACGAGGGCTATGTGGTGCGCAGGAACAGCCGCCTGAGCGTGCATTACGAGGACGGCATCGTCGACCAGTTGCTCACCCCGCAGCCCAGCCGCGAGCTGGAGATGCTGCATTCGCGCTTCCCCCCGGGCACCTACAGCGAGCAAAGCTACAGCCATGACGGCGAAGAGGCCGGCTACCTGCTGTGCGGGACCTTCGAGCTCTGGGTAGGCGAGCGCCACTTCCAGCTGAGCGAAGGCGACAGCTTCAGTTTTTCCAGCCAGGAGCCGCACCGTTACGGCAACCCTGGCGACGTCGATGCGGTGGTGATCTGGGTGATCACCCCGCCGACCTTCTGAGCCCAGTACAAGAACAACACAAGGTGCCGCCCCATGACCGACCTGATCCTGCACGAACTCGACGAAGGCCTGCTGACCCTGCGCCTGAACCGCCCGGACAAGCTCAATGCGCTGACCAACGCCATGTACACCCGGCTGGCCGAATTGTTCGAGGCAGCCAACCACGACCCGCAGGTCGAGGTGATCGTGCTGACCGGCAGCGCCGAGTGCTTCACCGCCGGCAACGACCTGCCGGACTTCCTCGACCAGCCGCCCACCGACCTGAACAGCCCGGTGTTTCGCATGATGTGGGCGGTGCTGGCGCTGGACAAGCCACTGATCGCGGCGGTTGCGGGCCCGGCGATCGGCATCGGCACCACCCTGCTGCTGCATTGCGACCAGGTGCTGGTCACCCGCGATACCAAGCTGCGCACGCCGTTCGTGCCGCTGGGCGTGTGCCCGGAGTTCGGCGCCAGCCTGTTGCTGCCACGCCTGCTGGGGCACGCACGGGCCGCGCAGGTGTTGCTGTGCAGCCAGTTGCTCAGCGGCGAGCAGGCCGTGCAGTGGGGGCTGGCGACCGAGCTGCTGGAGGATGGCGCACAATGCCAGGCCGCCGCCGTGAAACTGGCCCGACGCCTGCAACGCCTACCCAGCGATGCCCTGCGCATCAGCAAGCAATTGCTCAAGGATGCCCATCGTCAGGAGCTGGCGGCTACGGTTGAGCGTGAAGGTTTGGCGTTCGTCGCCCGCCTGCAGACGCCTGAGGCGAAGGCGGCGTTGCAAGCGATGATCAAGGGATGACCACTCCAAGAAGTATGCACGTCCTCTGTAGGAGCAGCCGCGCTGACCTCAAGCAATGCATGGCAGCCCCATGTCAAAAACAAACCAGACTTACCTTTGCGGAGCCCTGAATGCTGCGTGTGTTCGAGCGATGGCTAGACCCCTTCCCACCCGATGAAGTCCCGCCGCCACCGGTGGGCCTGCTGCGTTTCCTGTGGGCCTGCACCCGCGGCGCGCGCGGCTACATCCTTGCCCTTGCGCTGTTCAGTGCCGGCGTATCGATCTACGAAGCCTGGTTGTTCTCCTTCCTCGGCCAGGTGGTCGACCTGCTCCCGGCCTGGCAGGCGGGCACCGCCGCCAGCGGTGAGGAAAGCCGCGTGCTGTGGGGCATCGGCCTGGTGCTGCTGGCGAGTATCGGGCTGGTGGCGCTGCGCACCCTGATGCAGCACCAGGTGCTGGCGATCAACCTGCCGCTGCGCCTGCGCTGGGACTTCCACCGCCTGATGCTGCGCCAGAGCCTGTCGTTCTTCTCCGATGAATTCTCCGGCCGGGTCACCACCAAGGTGATGCAGACCGCGCTGGCGGTGCGTGAGGTGCTGTTCACCTTCATCGAGATCATTCCCGGCATCGGCGTGTACTTCATCGCGATCATCGCCCTGGCCGGCGGTTTCGCCCTGCAACTGATGCTGCCGTTCGTGGCCTGGCTGGTGCTGTTCGGGCTGGCGATGCTGTACTTCGTGCCGCGCCTGGGCAAAGTCGGCCAGGAGCAGGCCCATGCGCGCTCGTCGATGACCGGGCGCGTCTCCGATGCCTACACCAACATCACCACCGTGAAGCTGTTCTCGCACTCCAAGCGCGAAGCGCACTTCGCCCGCGCAGCCATGGAAGACTTCAAGCTCACCGGCTTGCGCCAGATGCGCCTGGTCAGCCAGTTCGAGATCGTCAACCAGGCGCTGGTGGTCGGCCTGATTCTTGGTGCCGGCGGCTATGCCCTGTGGCTGTGGCACCAGGGCCAGGTCGGCGCCGGCGCGGTGGCGGCGATCACTGCCATGGCGCTGCGCATCAATGGCATGTCGCACTGGATCATGTGGCAGATGACCTCGCTGTTCGAGAACATCGGCACCGTGCAGGACGGCATGGCTACGCTCACCCGTGGCCCCAAGGTGCAGGATGCGCCCAACGCCGGCGTGCTCGAGACCCGCGGCGGCGCGGTGACCTTCGACAAGGTGAGCTTCAACTATGGCGGCGAACGCCAGGTGCTCGACGACCTCACCCTGCACATTCGCCCCGGCGAAAAAGTCGGGCTGGTGGGCCGTTCGGGGGCCGGCAAGTCCACGCTGATCAACCTGCTGCTGCGCTTCTACGACGTCAACAGCGGCACCATTCGCATCGACGGGCAGGACATCGCCGAGGTCACCCAGGACAGCCTGCGCAGCGCCATCGGCATGGTCACCCAGGACACCTCGCTGCTGCACCGCTCGATCCGCGACAACATCGCCTATGGCCGCCCCGAGGCGACCGACGCGCAGATCCGCAGCGCCGCCGCCAATGCCCAGGCCGATGCCTTCATCAGCCAGCTCAGCGACAAGCAAGGCAACAGCGGCTACGACACCTTGGTGGGCGAGCGCGGCATCAAACTGTCCGGTGGCCAGCGCCAGCGCGTGGCCATTGCCCGGGTGATGCTCAAGAACGCTCCGATCCTGCTGCTGGACGAGGCCACCAGCGCGCTGGACTCGGAAGTCGAAGTGGCCATCCAGGAAAGCCTCGACGAGATGATGCAAGGCAAGACCGTCATCGCCATCGCCCATCGGCTGTCCACCATCGCGGCCATGGACCGGCTGATCGTCATGGACGAGGGGCGCATTGTCGAGCAAGGCACCCATGCCGAACTGCTGGGCAGGAACGGCACCTATGCACGGCTGTGGCAGCACCAGAGCGGTGGATTCCTGGGTGAGGACCAAGGGGTGGTCGAGGGCGTGGAGTAAGCTTGGCGGGGGGCGCGATTGGCTCGCCCCCCTCCACCGGTCAATCAGGTCCGGAACCTTCGCACCAGCGTATCCAGCTCATTCGACAAGCCCGCCAGGCTCTGCGAGTCCTGCCGCGCCGCCTGGGCCAGTTCGGCCACCAACTGCGCATCGCCGTGAATCTGGCTGATGTGCCGGTTGATGTCCTCGGCCACCTGGTGCTGCTCTTCGGCCGCCGTGGCAATTTGCGTGTTCATGTCGCGGATCACGTCCACCGACTCGCGGATCTGGCCGAAGCTGTCGCGGGCCATGCCGATGCGGCTGACCGACTGCTGCGAGACGTCCAGGCTTGCGTGCATCTGCTCGGCGACCTGCGCGGTGCGGCTGGCCAGGTTGCCCAGCAAGCCGTCGATCTCGGCGGTGGAGTCGGCAGTGCGCTTGGCCAGCGCCCGCACTTCGTCGGCAACCACCGCGAAGCCCCTGCCCTGCTCGCCGGCACGGGCCGCTTCGATCGCCGCATTGAGGGCCAGCAGGTTGGTCTGTTCGGCAATCGAGCGGATGGTGCCGAGGATCGACTGGATGGCGTTGCTGTCGCGCTCCAGTTGCTGGATCGACTGGGCCGACTGCGCAATCTCCTGGCTCAGCCGATCGACGCTGTGCACCGCGGCGTCGATCTGCTGCTGGCCTTCACGGGCCTGCTGCTGGCCGCTGTCGGCCGATTGCGCGGCCTGGCTGCACGAGCGCGCCACTTCGTTGGCGGTGGCGACCATCTCATGGAAGGCAGTGGACACCATGTCCACCGCTTCACGCTGGCGCCCGGCAGCCTCGGCCATGTCCTGGGAAACACGGGTCGAGCTGTTTGAGGTGCTGAGGATCTTGCCGGCGGCCGCACCGATGTGCTGGATCAGGCTGCGGATGGCGCCGAGGAACTGGTTGAACCAGTTGGCCAACTGCGCCGTTTCGTCACGGCCACGGATGTCCAGGTTGCGGGTCAGGTCGCCCTCGCCCTGGGCGATGTCCTCCAGGCCGCGGCTGACGTTGTTGATCGGGCGCACGATCAGGTTGGCGAACGCGGTACCGACAACGGCGAACACTGCAGCCAGCAGCAGTGCGATGGCGCCGATCAGCCAGCTCAGGCGCGAGGTGCTGCGCATCACTTCGTCGTGGCGGATCAGGCCGATGAAGGTCCAGCCCAATTGCTCGTCGGGGTAGAGGTTGGCCATGAAGCGCTCGCCATTGATCTCGACCTCGACCAGCCCTTTGCCGGCCTTGGCCAGCTCGGCGTAGCCAGCGCCGAAACTGGCAAGTTGCTTGAAGTTGTGGCTGGCGTCCCGGGGGTCGACCATCACGTTGCCGTTGTTCTCCACCAGCATCACATAGCCACTTTCGCCCAGCTTGATCTGCTTGAGGATCTCGGTCAGCCCTTTGAGCGACACGTCGATGCTGACCACGCCGCCCGGGTTGCCCAACGGGTTGGCGACGGCACGCACGATGCTGACTTGCACGGTGTCATCGGCGGCCCAGTAATAGGGCGCCGTGCGCAAGGTCTTGCCGGGGTTGGCGATCGCCAGCTGATACCAGGGGCGCTGGCGCGGATCGTAGTCGGCGAAGTCTTTCGTGGCGGGCCAGCCCACGTAACCACCGTCTGCCAGCCCATAGGAAACGTAGGCATAGCTGGGGTGGGCGTCTGCCAGACGGGTCATGAACTGGAAAATCTGCTGGTCCCGGGCGCCAAGCTCATTGCCGGTGCTGGCGCCCAGGTACTTGTTGACCTCGCTGCCCGTGGCCGTGACCAAGGGTTGCGCGGCCAGGTAGTTGACGTTCTGCTCGATGCCCTGGAAGAACAGGCTCATCGCATTGCCTACCTGGCGAATTTCCCGCGTGCTGTTGTCGAAGAAATTCTCTCGCGCCTCATCGCGCAGATTGAGGACGACCAAGATGGCAACCAGGCTTATCGGTATCACTGCGATCCCGGCAAAGGACCACATCAGCTTGTGCTTAATGTTCATTCATCCCCCTTGAACCTGCGAAACGATCACCCGGCCAATAGCCGTGGTCAGTTGGTCGCCATCTGGCGAGCATTGGTTTTTTCACGACGCCGGTAAGCCAGCAGCAAGCCGGCGTACCAGAACGGCATGACGTACAGCGCAGTGCGGGTATCAGGCTCCAGGGCCAGCAAACAGAGCACGAACAACAAAAACACCTGAGACAAGGCCGCACAGGCCTTGCCGCCCGGGAGCTTGAAGGTGGATTGCTGGTGGGCCTGCGGGTTCTGGCGGCGGTAGGCAAAGTAAGCCATCAGGATCAGCGACCAGGTGACGATGATCATCACGGCCGAAATGGTCGACACCAGGGTGAACACCGTCATGACTTCCGGGATCACGAACAGCAGCGTCAAGGCCAGGGCCATGCACACACCCGAGAACATCAGCGCACGGGCGGGCGTTCCCGAGCCCGACAGGCGCCCGAAGGCCAAGGGAGCCTGGCGCTGATGGGCCAGGCCGTAGAGCATCCGCGACCCCGAGTACACGCCGCTGTTGGCCGATGACGCCGCCGAGGTGAGCACGACGAAGTTGATGATGCCGGCAGCGGCCGGAAGCCCGCCCAGCAGGAACAGCTCGACGAACGGGCTGCGATTGGCGGGGACGTTGCCCCATGACACCACACTGATGATGCACGCCAGCGCCGCGATGTAGAAAAGCAGGATGCGAACCGGGATGGTGTTGATGGCCTTGGGCAGGGTTTTCTCCGGGTTCTTCGCCTCGGCGGCGGCAGTACCGACCAACTCAGTGCCGACGAACGAAAAAATGGCGATCTGGAAGCCCGCCAGGAAGCCCAGGATGCCGTGGGGCATGATCACGCCCGGGGCAACCAGATGGCTGAAGGACGCCGTCACCCCCGCTGGCGATGTGTAGGCTGTGGCAACCATCACCAGCCCGGTGATCACCAACAGCACGATGGCCACCACCTTGATCAGCCCGAACCAGAACTCGACCTCGCCGAATGCCTTGACCGCCAGCATGTTCAGGCCCAGCAGCAGGAACATCGTGGCAAAGGCCGGCAGCCAGGTGGGTAGATCGGGGTACCAGTACTGCATGAAGCCCGCCACCACGACCACATCGCCCACGGCCGCCACCACCCAGCTGAGCCAGTAGGACCAACTGAGGATGTACCCGGCGCGTGGCCCCAGATAGTGGTGCACGAGGTCGGCGAACGAGCCCATTTCGAGGTTGGCGAGCAGCATCTCGCCCATCGCCCGCATGATGCAGAAAACGAAAAAGCCGATGATCGCGTACACCAGGATGATCGAGGTGCCCGACAGCGCGATGATCTTGCCTGACCCCATGAACAGGCCGGTGCCTATGGCGCCACTGATCGAGATGAGTTGGATATGGCGGTTTTCGAGCCGCCGCTTGAGCACGCGGCCATCTTCTGCTGTCGCGTCTGGCGCGTCACAGGTGTGTTGCATCATTAACCTCTTATTCTTTTTCGGTAAAACCTGGTCTTTACCCACGCCCCTGCAAAACTGGCACGCACGTGCAGTTCTCTTGAGCACTTTAAAGTTGCAAGGCAGGGACGGGAAAATCACACAGACAACAATAAAAATCCGCTGAACAACTTCACCGGACTGGCTGGCTTGATAAACTTCATTACGAGTGAAGCGACTTATTCTGCCAGTCGACCTGGCCAATCGGAACACAACAAACTGCACACACGGCAGCCCGGTTCATACACAGTGCCAGCCACGGCTGGCAGATTGTTCATTGACACTGCCGAAACCGGCAGACCGGGTGATCACATTTTGAACGTGGACAGCAAAATGCTGGTTTCAGTGTTTTCGATATGGGGGATCGAGCGAATGGAGTTCAACACCCGGTCAAAGCCTTCCAGCGTGTCGGCACGCAGTTCCGCCATCAGGTCCCAGCGGCCGTTGGTGGTGTGGATGGCCACCACATTCGGGTGGCCCCTTAGCGCACGCTTGACCTCGGCTGCATGGTGGCCACTGATGGCGATGCTAGTGATGGCCCTTACCCCTTGCTCGGGAGCATCCGACCTCAGGCGGATCGTGTAGCCCAGAATCACACCTTGCTCTTCCAGCTTGGTGATCCTGTTCTGCACCGTTGCCCTGGCAACCCCCAGTTTTTTCGCAAGGGTCAGAACTGGCGTGCGCGCATTGTCCCGCAGCAGCGCGACCAGCGCCCGATCAATATTATCCATGTTGAATACCAGGCTGTTCAGATTGTCATTTGAGGGTCGCAGATTGTGTAGAAGTCTTTCAAAACTGGCAACCTGCACGCTTCATATTGACACCCTCTTTCATCACAATTTTCCGGCGACTGTTATTGCAACAACCTTGCGTATTCACCCTGCACAGTCTGCGGTTAAAGCGCACTTGCCAAGTGCACTGTTTAATTGACACCCCGACACGCTCGGACTTGATTCGTGCCCTGGGTGCATTTCCATTAAAACAAACACGACGCGCAGCCTGACGTGGCCGCACGCACTCAACCCCGGTAATTACAAGATGGCATTTCCAACACGTTCGATTCAGGCACCTGCGGCAGTGGTCATGGTCCGGCCGCATGCCTTTACCCCCAACCCGGAAACCGCAGCAGACAACGCGTTCCAGAGCGCCAACCCGGACATCGCCACAGCCACCCTCGCCGAAGTCGCGCGCGACGAAGTCAGCCAGGCGGCGCAGCGGCTCATGGCCGAGGGTGTGCGGGTACACCTGTTCGATGACCTGGGCGAACACGACACCCCTGACTCGGTGTTCCCGAACAACTGGTTCTCCACCCACCCGGGTGGCCATGTCGCCATCTACTCGATGTACTCGAAGAACCGTCGCCGCGAGCGGCGGGCCGATGTCATCGAGATGCTCAAGCACGAGTACCGGGTGCAGGACGTGATCGACTACTCGGGCCTGGAGCAGGACGAGCTGTTCCTCGAGGGCACGGGGGCGATGGTGTTCGACCACTTGTCCAGGGTCGCCTACACCGCGCGCTCGAACCGCGCCGACCCGATCGCCCTCGAGCGCTTCAGCACCCACTTCAATTTCGAGCCCATGGTGTTCGATACGGCGGATGAAAAAGGCTCGCCGATCTACCACACCAACGTCTTGATGTGCGTGGCGACCGAGTTCGCCCTGGTGGGGTTCGACACCTTCACCAACAAGGCGCGGGCCGAAGAGGTGCGTATGCGCTTGATCGAATCCGGCCGCGATGTGATTGACCTGACCAACCAACAGATCAACGAATTCGCCGGCAACGCCATCGAGCTGTCCGGGCGCGGTGGGCGAATTCTTGCGCTGTCACGCCGGGCATTCAACAGCCTTACTGCCGAGCAGCGCCAACGCATCGAGCGCTCGGCGCGGCTGGTACCACTGGACGTGCCGACGATCGAAATGGCGGGTGGTTCGGTGCGCTGCATGATCGCGGGCATCCATCTTTCGCCTCGCCGATAGGGCCCAGCGCGAGCTGTCGTGATTGCCCCTGCAACGACCCGATCCGTCGCAATCCAGCCCCATCACGACAGGTTTGATTACCGCCTATCCGGGACACTTCCGAGGGCGGGTTGCGGTGCAGACAGCGCCGCCAGCCCGCCCTATCAACAAGAACGGAAAACCCGACATGACCCGACACGCCCTTAGCCGCATCGCCATCGCCCTGCTGCTCGCCAGCGGCGCAAGCTTCACCCACGCCGCCCCTTTACTCGACACAGTCCGCGGCGAAACACCCGCCGCAGCGACCCTGGCACACAGCAACGCATGGCTGGAAATCGACCCGCTTGCCTTCGAGCACAACATTGCGCGTATCCAGAAACTGGTCGCAGGCAAAAGCCAGGTCTGCGCGGTCATGAAAGCCGACGCCTATGGCAACGGTATTGCGTTGCTGGTGCCATCGGCCATGCGCATGGGCATCGGCTGCATTGGCGTTACCAGCAACGAAGAGGCACGCGTGGTCCGCGAAAAGGGCTTCAAGGGGCGGCTCATGCGGCTGCGCATTGCCAGCCTGGGCGAGGTGCAGGATGCGCTGCCCTATGCCATGGACGAGTTGGTCGGCAACCTGGACGTGGCGCAGCAACTGGATGCACTGGCCAAGCGCAGCGGCCACCGGCTGAAGGTGCACCTGGCACTCAACTCCGCCGGCATGGGCCGCAACGGCGTGGAAATGAGCACACCCCAAGGGCTCAAGGACGCGGTCGCCATGGCTACCCTCGGGCATCTGGAGGTGGTCGGCATCATGACCCACTTCCCGGTGGAAGAACGTGAGGATGTGCTCAAGGGCCTTGCCCGATTCAAGGAACAATCGGCGCTGCTGATCCAGCAGGCCAAGCTGGATCGGAGCAAACTGCTGCTGCACTGCGCCAACACCTTCACCACCCTGGAGGTGCCTGAAGGCTGGTTGGACATGGTGCGCCCGGGCGCCGCACTGTATGGCTACCCCGTGGGCGGCCACGAGGAGTTCCAGCGAGTCATGCAGTTCAAGTCGCAGGTGGCAGCGGTCAACAGCTACCCGGCCGGCAGTGGCATCAGCTACGACCATACCTACACCCTGAGCCGTGACTCGCGGGTGGCCAACATTCCCGCAGGCTACTCGGACGGCTATCGCCGCGCTTTCTCCAACAAGGCCTCGGTGCTGATCAATGGCAAGCGCGCGCCGGTAATTGGCAAGGTCACCATGAATACCCTGATGGTCGACGTCACCGACATCCCGGGGGTCAAGGCGGGCGATGAAGTGGTGCTGTATGGCAAGCAAGGGGGTGACGAGATCACCCAGGCAGAGCTTGAGACCATCAACGGGGCATTGCTGGCCGACCTCTACACGGTCTGGGGCAACTCGAACCCGAAGGTGCTGAAAGCCAAGTGATGGCGCGCGGCATCGCCTGCTTGTAGGCACTTGGCTCTGTACGAAAAGTTTTGTGGGAGCGGGCTTGCCCCGCGATGGAGTGCGAAGCGCTCCTTTACCCGATATCAAATAGCGCCAAAGATGCTGCAAGTTCAGGCTTTGCTGCCACGTTGCGGCAGATCGCGGGGCAAGCCCGCTCCCACAAAGCTTTGGGTACAGAGCCTGGTAGCCAGCCGCCTGCCGATGCTCAGCGCAGCTGCCCTGCGATCAACCCCAGCGCAATCACGATCATCACCAGCCCCGACACCCGCCCGACCACCTGCGCCGCCGCCGGCCGGGTACGCAGTACCGCCTTGGCGCCATACCCCACCATCAGGTACACCACCAGCGAACTGGCCAGGTGCACCAGCCCCAGCAGCAGGATCTGCAACCACACCGGCCAGCTCGCCTGCGGGTCGGTGAACTGCGGCAACAGCGCCAGGAACAGCAGGAACACCTTGGGGTTGAGGCCGCTCACGCAAAAACCCTTGAACGCCCAGCGCGATCCGGATTCCGTCACGCCACCCTCCCCGGCCTCGGGCACCGCCGGGCGCAGCAGCAGGTTGCCGCCCAGCCACAGCAGGTAAACGCAGCCCGCCAGGGTCAGCAGGGTCAGCGCCAGCGGGTGCCCGGCGATCAGGCTGCCGACCCCGGCGGCCACGATCAGCGTCACCAGAAAATGCCCCGAGAGCATCCCCGCCACTGCGGGCATCACCCAGCGCCCGCGCATCCCGGCGGAAATGGCGTAGGCCCAGTCGGCACCCGGGGTGATCACGAACAGCAAGGACACGGCCCAGAACGCCGCCAATACACTCATGGCCACTTTGAATCTTCCTTCCACATAGGTTTCGGTGAAAGCAAGATTACGGGTATCGCCCGGGGATTTTCTTTCGTATATTCCCCACATCAGCCATCAACCTGGAAGATTCTTCCCTCATGGACCGAACCGATCGAAAGATCCTTGCCGAACTGCAAAAAGACGGGCGCCTGTCGGTAACCGAACTGGCCGAACGCGTGGGCTTGAGCCTGTCACCCTGCCACCGCCGGCTCAAGGCGCTGGAAGAATCCGGCGCCATCCTCGGCTACCACGCCCGCCTGGCCCCCAGCGCCCTGGGCCTGAACTTCGCCGCGCTGGTGTTCGTCACCCTGCGCGAGGTTACCCGCCAGCCGGTGGCGGACTTCGAAGCGGCGGTTTCGCAGATACCGCAGATCGTCGAGGCGCAGCGGCTGTTTGGCGACCCGGATTACCTGCTGCATGTGGTGGCAAAGGACCTGCCGGCGTTCCAGAAGCTGTATGACGAGCAGCTGACCAGCATTCCCAATGTGAAGCGGTTGAGCTCGACCTTGGTAATGAAAGAAGTGATTCAGGATCGGTTGTTGCCGATGTAACAACACTCGGCAAACCGGCCCTATCGCGGGGCAAGCCCGCTCCCACGTTCCGCCCCTCAAAAACATACCCGGACCGTGGGAGCGGGCTTGCCCCGCGATAGGGCCTGAACAGGCAACACCCAAGCCCCGGCAACGCGCACTGCGCACCACCATCGCCCACCACAAAACCACTCGCCCCGCCGTGCGCCGCCTGCCACGGCGCCTCCCCACCTGGCACCCACCTTGCTACCGTCCCCCGCTTAACCTTCTGCCAGCCTTAGCTTTTTTAAGGTTCATGAGCACAAATTTACTAATTTCCCCTTCCCTGCCCCGCCGCCATCATCGCTGCAACAAGAACGCGTCGCCCCTTGTCGGCACGCGCCCGGCAACTTCGGTTGCGCCCTCCTTGCCTTGGAGTCATTCATGACCAGTGCAGCCAATTCGGCACCCCTCATCGAGAAACACACGATCGGCTACGTGCCGCCGCAAGACCGCCATGGAAAGGTAAGGGATCTCTTCACACTGTGGTTCGGCGGCAACATCGCCCCGCTGCCGATCGTCACCGGCGCCTTGGGCGTGCAGCTGTTCCACCTCAACCTGGTATGGGGCATCGTCGCCATCCTGGTCGGCCATCTGCTCGGCGGCGTGCTGATGGCGCTGCATTCGGCGCAGGGCCCGCAGATGGGCATCCCGCAGATGATCCAGAGCCGTGCCCAGTTCGGCTCGCTCGGCGCGCTGCTGGTGGTGGTGATCGCAGGCGTCATGTACATCGGCTTCTTCGCCTCCAACATCGTCCTGGCCGGCAAGTCGCTGCACGGCGTGGTCGACAGCGTGCCGGTGCCGGTGGGCATCGTCGTCGGCGCGCTGGGCTCGGGCATCATCGGCATCATCGGCTACCGCTTCATCCACGTGCTCAACCGCATCGGCACCTGGGTGCTGGGCATCGGCATCGTGGTCGGCTTCGGCTACATCTTCAGCCATGTGCAGAGCGACGACTTCCTCACCCGCGGCGGCTTCAACCTGGCCGGCTGGCTGGCCACCGTGTCGCTGGCGGCGCTGTGGCAGATCGCCTTCGCCCCCTATGTGTCGGACTACTCGCGCTACCTGCCGGCCGACGTGAAAGTGTCGTCGACCTTCTGGACCACCTACCTGGGTTCGGCGCTGGGCTCGAGCCTGTCGTTCATCTTCGGCGCCGTCGCCGTGCTGGCCATCCCTGCGGGCATGGACACCATGGACGCCGTCAAGCTCGCCACCGGCACCCTTGGCCCGGTGATGCTGGTGCTGTTCCTGCTCAGCGTGATCAGCCACAACGCTCTGAACCTGTATGGCGCAGTGCTGTCGATCATCACCCTGGTGCAGACCTTCGCCCACCGCTGGATCCCCACCGCCAAGAGCCGCGCCGTGCTGTCGCTGCTGGTGCTGGCCGCCTGCTGCGTGGTGGCGGTGTTCGCCTCGGCGGACTTCATCGGCCACTTCGTCGACATGGTGCTGGTGCTGCTGGTGGTGCTGGTGCCGTGGACCGCGATCAACCTGATCGACTTCTATGTCATCCATAAAGGCGACTACGACATCCAGTCGATCTTCAAGGTCGATGGCGGCATCTACGGCCGCTACAACCCGCAAGCGCTGCTGGCCTACGCCATTGGCATCGTGGTGCAGATCCCGTTCATGAACACCCCGCTGTATGTTGGCCAGGTGTCCGAATACATCAACGGTGCCGACCTGTCCTGGCTGGTGGGCCTGGCGGTGACCACGCCGCTGTACTGGTGGTTGGCCAGCCGCGACAGCGCTTATCGTCGGAGTCAGGTGAATGCCAAGCTGGCTGCGGGGGTCTGATTGCCCCGGTGACACGTAACAAAAAGACCCGCTATTGCGGGTCTCCTGCGGCCAAACACCAAGGCATCAGACGCGCTTGAACTGCACTAGAAGTACAACAAAAGCCATCCAGAAAACACCGATAAGGATGCAATACATACTTAGCTTCATGCGTTTTTTCAGATAGACCGGGAAATCACGACTGTCCTCCGGGTTCAGCCAACCTTGACGAATGCCCAACGCAGGCCAAAACATCCCAGCCGTCATGGCACTAACTGTCAACATTCGAAACTTTAGCGTCAGCGCACCACCGTTTCTCAGCTCCTCGCGAAGACCTTCGCTTCGCTGCAAGGCGTCGCACATCACCTTGAAATGGCTCGAGGCTGCGATATGCAACTCAATCGCAAGCCCAGCCAGCCCCACAGCGAACGGAGCGAGTAACAACACTATCCTCAACTCTACAGGCCACCAGCTCAAATCAATCATAAGCAGTCTCGTACAATATCTCGCCTACCTCTTCCCCAAAGAACTCACCGAGCTTCCCAATACCGAGGGAAGATGCGCCGATTACTGCTATTGCGCAGGTGGCCCGCCCCCATGGTCCAAATCCACAGACTGCTTTGATGGCAAGCTTTCCGACAGCTCCACCGGCCATACCTCCCGCGATCCCCCCTGTAAAACTACCCGTTTCGGTAAACCGGACACGTTTACACTCTTCGGTCCCTCCCGCACGTGCTGCATCTGGCCCACAGCAAATCCGTCAGTTCATGCGCGGTCGAAATTGACGAACAGATACAGGAAGGCCATGCATGCCAGACTGACCGATATGCAGTAAAAACTAAGTTTCATGCGTTTTTTCAGATAGGGAGGGAACAAGCGACTGTCCTCTGCATCCAACCACCCCTGACGGATACCCAATCTTGGCCAGATGATGCCCGCCGTCATCGCACTCACGGTCGACAATCTGAGTTTCAGGGTGAAGGCCCCCCCGTTCCTCAGCTCTTCGTGGAGTCCGCTGCTTCTGTGAAGCGCTTCGCACATCACGTTGAAGTGCTGCGTTGCGGCGATATGCAACTTGATCGCAAGCCCGACCAAACCGATAGCGAAAGGTGCGAGAAGCAGAGTCAGCTTCATCACATCCGGCCACTCACTTACATTGATCATACGCACCCACATACCCTCTTTGCAGATTCGGTGCCAAGTGTTCACCCATAGATGTATCCACAGGCGCATCCAAAGCCTCGTCGACCTCAAGAACCGAAAAATAGAAAGCAGCTCTGAATCATTAACGGGTCACTTTCACAAATGAGACCAACACGATCAGCATTGCAAACCCCATGAGTAAGCAGCCGCTACTTAACTTCATCATTCGCGCCAAGTAACCTGGAAACTCATTACTGTCATCGACACTCAGCCATCCTTTCCGATACCCAAAGGACGGCCATATTAAACCAAGGGTCATCGCACTAACTATCACCATCCGCGCGTGCTGCCGAGTGGTGCCCCACACCACAACTTCATCATGAAGCCCACTACTGCGCCGAAAGGCGTGGCACATAACGAAAAAGTGCCGAGAGCCCGCAATGTAGGCGTTGAGCGTGCCTCCTGTAATTATCAAAATAAATGGAACCACAAGCAGCACCAGTCTTATTTCAGAGGGCCATCCACTAAGATCAATCATACATTTGCTCATAAACGACTTGGCCAGACCACTCTCCCCCTGCACTGCCCAACTGGCTTCCGCCGAAGGAGCCCGCTCCCACAACGACTAATCCACATATGGCTTTTCCCCAAACGCCAAAATTGCAGACAGCCTTCACCGAGATACCGCTTGCTGCACCGGCAAAAGCACCACCTACCAAACCTCCCGCAAAACTACCCGTTTCTGTATACCTTATTTTTTTGCACGCCTCGGTCTCACCAGTCCGGCAAACCTCCTGCACCTTCAAATATGACGAAGCGGCCCCAAGCCCGATGCCAACATAGCCCCCAGACTTCAAATATTTCGCCATCTTCGCCACCTCATCCAGATGCGTCGCATACCCCGGTATCGCCCCCGGCGCCCCGGCCTTGGACCAGTGATGCACGAGGCTCCTGGTCGAAATCCCCAAGCCCTTGCGCAGACTTTCATGCCCGCCCAGGTTCAGGTACTTACCCAGAAACGCACTGCGCAATTGCGCATTCAGCTGCTGATACAAAGCCTGGCGTGAGGCAAAGAACTGCGGGCTCTTCAAGTGCCCATGCAAACCGAACTCCCGCTGATGCAACTGTTCGATCCCCTTGAGCGTATCGCTCACCTGCCCCAGCCCGCGCGACAGCATGTCCTTGCCCACGCCCATCGACAGGCTCGCGCCACTGAGCACCCCGGCGATCTCGCCGATGTGCTCCATCATGAAGTTGGCTTCCTGTTCGTCGAGTTCGGCCAGGGCGTCGCGCGTCAATTGTGCCGCTGCCATCAGCTCGGCCTCTTGCCGGGTGCAGGCATGGTGGTTATCGAGGTCGCCGAGGACGAAGATCTCGCCAGCCTTGAAACCTTGATCGAAAGTGGGATTCAGGCGTTTAACCCGAGCGATCGGCAGCGTGCGATCCTGCTCCAGCAGCTGCGCCAACAGCCGCGACCCGGACATGCTGCGGGGTATGACATAAAACCCCGGCTCCAGCAGCGCACGCGGCGTAGCCGATGCCGTGGCCATCTGTGGCTGGAAGCGCGATGCTGCGACCGAGTCGGCTCTTGGGGCAGCACCAGCGCCAGCCGGCGCCGAGCGTGCACGCGTCGCCATACCCAAAGGCGCCACCACTCGGTTACTGCCACTGGGGCATCCGCACGCCACCAGCGAACCGTCGACCGCCACCTCCCGACCGTTAGACATGAACCACGAAATACCTTCGACTACCGTGCCGCGCTGGCCGCAAACCGGGCATTCGGTGGTGGCATCGCCCCTGCGCAGCACCTGGATACCGTCACAACGATGGTTCGGATCATCAGCAATGCATATCGCCCCAGTGGTCGTGACATCCCCGTCCAGCGCCTGCCCTTTACCACCGATATTGACCCTGTTCATGTTTCCCTCTGCAGATGCAAAGCAGCGGAAACTAGCAGCACTCAGGGCGAAAACACGGGGGCAGTCCGGCGCTTGGGAAATGCCCTACACATAATGCGAAAACGAACTACACGGCTGATATTTTCACTGCCCGCTACGCAACATCTCCTTGGGCACATACTTGCCAATCTCATACTTGCCAATCGCCGCCCGGTGCACCTCATCCGGCCCATCGGCCAGGCGCAGGGTGCGCTGCATCGCATACATGTAGGCCAACGGGAAGTCGCCACTGACCCCCGCGCCACCGTGGATCTGGATGGCCCGGTCGATCACCTTCAACGCCACGTTCGGCGCCACCACCTTGATCTGCGCAATCTCGCTGCGCGCCACCTTGTTGCCCACGGTGTCCATCATGTACGCGGCCTTGAGCGTCAGCAGCCGGGCCATGTCGATCTCCATCCGCGAGTCGGCGATCTTGTCGATGTTGCCACCCAGCCGCGCCAGCGGCTTGCCGAAGGCCGTGCGCTCGACCGAGCGTTTGCACATCAGCTCCAGGGCGCGCTCGGCCATGCCGATCGAGCGCATGCAGTGGTGGATACGGCCTGGGCCAAGGCGGCCCTGGGCGATCTCGAAGCCACGGCCCTCGCCGAGCAACACGTTGTCATAAGGCACGCGCACGTTCTCGAACAGCACCTCGGCGTGGCCGTGGGGCGCGTCGTCGTAGCCAAACACCGGCAGCGGGCGAACGATCTTCACCCCCGGCGCATCCGTGGGCACCAGGATCATCGAGTGCTGCTGATGGCGCGGGCCGTCGGGGTTGGACAGGCCCATGAAGATCATCACCTTGCAGCGCGGGTCGCAGGCGCCGGAAGTCCACCACTTGCGGCCGTTGATCACCCACTCGTCACCGTCGCGCACGGCAGTGGCGGCCATGTTGGTGGCATCCGACGAGGCCACGTCCGGCTCGGTCATGGCAAATGCCGAGCGGATCTCGCCGCGCAGCAGCGGCTCCAGCCACTGGCGCTTCTGCGCCTCGCTGGCGTAGCGCACCAGCACTTCCATGTTGCCGGTGTCCGGCGCCGAGCAGTTGAACGGCTCCGGCCCCAGCAGCGAGCGGCCCATGATCTCGGCCAGCGGCGCGTATTCGAGGTTGGTCAGCCCCGCGCCGTATTCCGACTCGGGCAGGAACAGGTTCCACAGGCCTTCGGCACGGGCCTTGGCCTTGAGCTCCTCCATGATCGCGGTGGGCTGCCAGCGGTCGCCTTCGGCAACCTGGCGCTCGAACACCGGCTCGGCCGGGTACACATAGGCGTCCATGAATGCGCTGACACGCTCGCGCAGTGCCTGGACCTTGGGCGAATAGGCGAAATCCATCGGGGCTACCTTCAGTCAATGAAGAACATGGACGCAGCCTAGAACAGCCACCCTTCATCCACCTAGTCTATTTTCACTGTGTATTAACATTCATAACCGATATATGATCCGCTGATAATTCCAATGAAGAGCGGCGCCATGAACCTCAGCAAGGTCGACCTCAACCTGTTCATCGTCTTCGACGCCATCTACACCGAAGCCAACCTGACCCGCGCCGGGCAGATTGTCGGCATCACCCAGCCGGCGGTGTCCAACGCCCTGTCGCGCCTGCGCGAAACCTTCAACGACCCGCTATTCGTGCGCACCGCCCAGGGCATGGTGCCCACGCCCATGGCGCAGAACATCATCGGCCCGGTGCGCAACGCCCTGTCGCTGCTGCGCACCTCGGTGCAGGAGAGCCGCATTTTCAACCCGCTGCAGGCCAGCAAGACCTTCCGCATCAGCATGACCGACCTCACCGAGGCGGTGATCCTGCCGCCGCTGTTCCAGCGCCTGCGCCGCCTGGCACCGGCGCTGGTGATCGAGAGCTTCCCGTGCAAGCGCCGCGAAACCACCAAGGAGCTGGCCGCCGGGCGCCTGGACTTCGCCGTCGACGCACCACTGAACACCGACCCGCAGGTGCGCCACGTCAAGCTGATGCAGGACCGCTACGTCTGCGCCATGCGCCCCGGCCATCCGCTGGCCGACAGCGCGCTGACCCTCGACAGTTACCTGGGCATGACCCACATCCATATTTCCAGCCGCCGCAACGGCCTGGGCTACGTTGACCTGGCCCTGGGCAAGATGGGCGTGCAGCGCCGCGTGGCACTGCGTTCGCAACACTACCTGATGGCGTCGCAGGTGCTGCAGCAGACCGACATGGTGATGACCGTGCCCGAGCGCTTCGCCCGCCGTCACCAGTTGCGCCACCAGCCGCTGCCGGTGGAAGTGCCGGCCCTGGAAACCCACCTGTACTGGCACGAAAGCACCGACCAGGACCCGGCCAACCGCTGGATGCGCGAGCAGATCATCGAGCTGTGCGAGCGGGTCGCCAGCCAGGAGCAGAAGGCGCTGGAAAACGCTTGAGCGCGGCAGCAAAGGCCTGTTCGCGCTTGCATTGCCCCGACCTTTGGGTAAACCTTGCGCCGCCCTGCCCCGGGCATTCCAGATTCACGGCACAAGGAACGCAGCATGGCTATCAGGACTCTGGTGATCGGCGCCTACGGCAACTTCGGGCGCATCATCAGCCGCCACTTGAACCAGATGCCGGGCGTGCAACTGGTCATCGCCGGGCGCAACGCCCGCCAGCTCGCCCAGCTTGGCGCACAGCTAGGCAGCCCCGGCGCATCGCTGCACGGCAGCTGGTGCGGTGATGCCATGGCCCCCGGTTTCGCCGGGACCCTGCGCCAACTGGGCATCGACTGGGTGATCCACACCGGCGGGCCGTTCCAGGGCCAGCCCTACCGCGTCGCCGAGGCCTGCATCGAGGCCGGCGCCAGCTATTGCGACCTGGCCGACTGCCGCCTGTTCGTCAACGGCATCGCCCAGCTCGACGCCCGCGCCCGCCAGGCGGGCGTGGCGCTGCTCAGTGGCTGCAGCTCGGTGCCCAGCCTGTCGTCGGCGATCCTCGACGAACATCGGCAGCGCTTCAGCCACATCGAGTCGATCGAGCACGGCATTTCCTCCTCTGCCAAGATGCCCGGCTTGTCCACCATCGAAGGCGTGCTCGCCTATGCCGGGCGGCCGATCCGCCAGTGGCGAGATGGCCAGCCCTGCGCAGTCGACGGCTGGCTGGGCCTGCAGCTGCGCCACCTGCCGGGCCTGGGCTGGCGCCTGCTGAGCAATGTCGATGTGCCGGACATGGACATCTTCGCCAGCCGCTACGGTGCGCGCACCCTGGCGTTCAAGGCCGGTGCCGGGCTGATGGCCGGTGGCCTGGCCAATGCGGCACTGGCGCTGCTGGTGAAATACGGGCTGGTACGCGACCCCTTGCCCTGGGCGCGGCGCCTGCACCGCCTGGGCCTGCGCTTCGAGCGCTGGGGAGATGGCAAGAGCGCGATGTACCTGGACGTGCGCGGCCAGGACGAAAATGGCCAGCCGCTACGCATGCGTGCCCAGGTCAGCGCAACCGATGACAAAGGCCCCGAGATCCCGAGCTGCGCTGCGGTGGCGCTGATGGCCAGGTTGACCGAAGGCTACCAGCCAGCTGCAGGCGCGCGCCCCTGCGTGGGCGAGATAAGCGTCGCCCAATACCTGGCGGCCATCGACGCGCCGGACAAGATCCGCTACAGCGTCAGTTTCCAGCAGGGACGCGGTTGACATGGATTACCTGCTGCTCAAATACCTGCATGTGATCGGCGCCGTGTTCCTGTTCGGCTTCGGCATGGGCTCCTACCTTTACCTGATCGCCGCCCACCGCACGGGCGATGCGCGGGTGATCGCCGCCGTGGCCAGGATGGTGGTGCGCTTCGACGCCTGGATCACCACTCCGGCCGGTGTCCTGCAGTTGCTGACCGGCTACGCCATGGTGCGCATGGCAGGCATGGACTGGACGATGGACTGGCTGCGCGCCGCGCTGGCGATCTTCTTCGGAGTGGGTGCGTTGTGGTTGCCGGTACTGTTGTTGCAGACCCGTCTGCAGGCCCTCGCCGCCCAAGCCGCCGAGGCGCACTCCCCGCTATGCCCGCGTTACCACCGGCTCTACCGTTATTGGCTGTGGATGGGTGTGGTCGGGTTCGCCGGGATGTTCCTGATGGTGCTGGTAATGGTGAAAAAGCAGGCGCCTTGGCAATGGCTTTAACTTGAAAAGCAGTGCGAGGAGAATTTTTTTCTCGCATGAGCATCCCGCACAGAATGAATCATTCTGAAATAACCTAGTGGACGAGCAATAGGAAAAACCTTTGTCCATCAGGCCTCGTAACATGCCGTACATGGATGCCGACTGGCGGCGTCCCGCACGGACAAGCCCTCGCTATGCACAACGCCCCCCTCTATTTCGATTACGCCGCCACCACCCCTGTCGATGACCGAGTCATCGAGGCCATGCTCGGTTGCCTGGGCCGTGCCGCCAACTTCGGCAACCCTGCCTCCAGTGGCCACAGCTTCGGCCAGGCCGCCCGTGAAGCGGTCGAGCAGGCCCGCCGCCAGGTGGCCGAGCGGGTCGGCGCGCAACCCGACGACCTGGTATGGACCTCCGGCGCCACCGAATCCAACAACCTCGCCCTCAAGGGTGTCGCCCAAAGCTACCCACAGCCCGGCCACCTGATCACCAGCCAGCTGGAACACAAGGCCGTGCTCGATACTGCGACCGAACTGGAGCGCCAGGGCTGGGCGATAACCCGCCTGGCACCAGACGCCCAGGGCTTGATCCAGCCCGACGCCGTGCAGGCAGCTCTGCGGGCGGACACCCGGCTGGTGTCGTTGATGGCGGTGAACAACGAACTGGGCACCCTCACCGACTTCGCCGCCATCGGCGCGCGGGTACGCGAACACGGCGCCCTGCTGCATGTGGACGCGGCCCAGGCGGTAGGCAAGGTGCTGATCGACCTGGCCAGCCAGGCGGTCGACCTGATGTCGTTCTCGGCGCACAAGGTGTATGGCCCCAAGGGCATCGGCGCGCTTTATGTCGGCCCCCGCGCCCGCAGCGGCCTGCGTGCGCAGATGCACGGCGGTGGCCACGAGCGCGGGCTGCGCTCCGGCACCCTGGCCACCCACCAGATCGTAGGCATGGGCAGCGCCTTCGCCCTGGCGGGCCAGCCAGGGGACAGCGAACACCAGCGCCTTGAGCAACTGGCCCGGCGCCTGCGCGACGGCCTGCTGGCGCTGCCGGGCGTGTCGCTCAATGGCTGCGCCGTACAACGCATTCCCCATACCCTCAACCTGTGTATCGACGCCAGCGGCTTCAACAGCCGCCTGCTGGCCAACGAACTTGCGCTGTCCACTACCTCGGCGTGCAACTCGGCGAGCAATGCGGCCTCCCATGTGCTGCTGGCCCTCGGCCTGGATGAACGCCGGGCGCGCAACAGTGTGCGCCTGAGTATCGGCCGCTACACCAGCGAGGCCGAGGTGAACCAGGCAATCGCGGTGTTCGAGCGGGTGATTGGCGCGGCCGCTGCGGCACTCTGGTAATCAGTGAGCACGGTTCGCCGGCAAGCCGGCGAACAGGCACATGCAGCCTTCCTGGTGCTTAAGCTGCTCGGTACCGTTTACCTGATCTACCTTGGCCTGCGTCAGTTGCTGGCGCGCAATACTGCGGCGCCGTACTGCCGCAGTTCCTCGGGCCGGGCGGCCGATCTTCGGCCAGTTCGCGGCGATGTACCTGAACATGGCGCTGATCGTCTACACCCTTGCCATGCTGAGAGCGTGTGAACACTCAGCCCAGATTGAAGATCACCGCTTCCCGAATCAGCGCCATGAACGCCCGCTCATTGAGGCGGTCGCCTTCGAACAGATCGATGGCGCGTCGCGTGCCGCCATCGAGGCTGGCATTGAACAATCCGGTCGGGTCCGCAAGTTCCGCACCTTTGAGGAATGTCAGCTTCAACTTGTCCTTGTAGCATTCGCCAGTGCAGAGGACACCGGCATGGAACCAGACGGGCGTGCCGCGCCATTTCACTTCCTCGCGCACGATCGGGTCGGCCCGACGGATCAGGGCGCGCACTTGCGCAAGGCGGGGGCCTCGCCAGTCGGTCAAGGCGGCGATACGGGCATCGATCATCTGCGAGGCGGTGGGATGGGACACGGAAAGATCCTCCAACACGGAAGGCGTGAGTATTTACCATGCCCTGCAATTCTCTCGGCCCGCAGCCGCACTTTTTCAGAACCGTCTTGCCAGTGAACGCCTCGCATCCGTAAGACATTTCCGAATTTGAAACCAATTGCTTCAGCTCGGCCAGCCTAGGAATGATCCCAAGCGCCTGCTGGAAATGGAGGGGGAATGAACAGGACGAGCGAATAGGCGTCACTAGGGCCGCGGTGCGCCCATTCGCCGGCAAGCCGGCTCCCACAACGACCGCGCGGCCCTGAAGGCTGATACTGAACCCGTGGGAGCGGGCTTGCCGGAGAAGACGCCGCATGGCGGCGCCTCTACTTCAGAGGAAAGTGAACACCTCGGCCGCCGGCAACCGCGACTTGCCCAGCCCGGCATTGAAATCCTCTTCGCTGTGATACCCCAGGCTCAACACCACCACACTGGTAAACCCGCGCTCACGCAGCCCCAGCTCGGCGTCCATCACCTTGAAGTCAAACCCTTCGATCGGCGTGGCATCCAGCCCGTAGGCCGCCGCCCCCAGCAACGCGGTCCCCAGCGCCAGGTAGGTCTGCTTCTCCATCCAGTGCTGGAGGTCCTTGTTGTCGTGGCGGTGCAGGTTGACATAGAAGCGGCGGCTCTGGTCCTGCCCGGCCTTGGCCTCGTCGCTGCGGAAACGCCCATCCTTGCCTTCCTGCTCCAGCACCGCCTGCAGGTGCGCCTCGGTCATGTCGGTGCGCGTGGCGAACACGATCACATGGGAGGCATTGAGGATCTTCGGCGTGTTGTAGGCAAAGCCCACCTCGGTGCTCTTGGCCAGGCGCGCCTTGCCTTCATCGGTGTCGGCAACGATGAAGTGCCACGGCTGCGAGTTGACCGAGGACGGGCTGTGGCGCAGTTGTTCGAGCAGCGCATCGATGGTGGCCTGGGGGATGCGACGGCTGGCATCGTAGGCTTTGGTGGTGTAGCGGCGCTTGGCCAGGGCAACGGTGTCCATCAACGGTGACTCCTTGGATGATCGGGATTGAGGCGCATCTTATCTTCCCGGCTGCAAAGAAAAACCAGCACAATGCAGCAACACTTTCATCCCTGGAGTGAAAATGCTGCGCATCACCGACCTCGAACTGTTCGCCCGAGCCAGCGCCCTGGGCAGCTTCACCGCCGCCGCCCACGAGGCCGACCTGCTGCCCGGCCAGGTGGCGGCGGCGATCAAGCGCCTGGAGCGCGAGCTCGATGTGCGCCTGTTCGCCCGCACCACCCGCAGCCTGCGCCTCACCGCCGAGGGCGAGTTGTACCTGCCCACCGCCCAACGCGTGCTCGACACCCTGCGCCAAGGCCGCGAAGACCTGCACGGCAACCACAGCAGCCTGCGTGGCGTACTGCAGGTGGCCGCCCCCTCGGACCTGGGGCGCAACCTGCTGCGGCCCTGGCTGAGTGCGTTTCGCCGCGAGCACCCGGGCCTGAGCCTGCGCTTTCTGCTCTCCGACCAGATGGCCGACTTCTACCGCGACCCGGTGGACGTCGCCATCCGCTACGGCCTCAACGAAGACGCCAACTACATCGCCCTGCCCCTGGCGCCGTGGAACCGCCGGGTGGTGGTGGCCGCCCCTGAATACCTGGCCCGTCACGGCCGGCCGCAAACGCCCGAAGCGCTGCAACAGCACGACTGCCTTTTGTACTCGCAACAGAGCCGGGTGTACGACAAATGGCGGCTGGGCAACCGCACCGTGCAGGTACGCGGGCCGCTGTTCAGCGACGACGCCGACGTGGTGCGGCGCTGGGCGCTGGAAGGCGAAGGCATCGTCTACAAGTCGTGGCTGGATGTCAGCGCCGACATCGCCGCCGGCGCCCTGGAGATCCTGCTGCCCGAACACCCCGGCGAGCCGACCCCGGTCACCCTGGTGTGCCCGCACCGCAAACAGATCACTCCTGCGGTGGCGCAGCTGCACGGCTGGTTGCGCGAGCGCTTCGCCACGCTGCGCCCGGAGGGTGTGTTGCAGCCGGTAGGCCCCGGCGTATAGTGGCGCTTCCCCCGACTGCAAGGAGCTGTCACCCATGCCGAGCCTGGAATTTCTGCTCACCGCCCTGATCATCGTGCTGATCCCCGGCAGCGGGGTGATTCTCACCGTCTCCAGCGCCCTGGTGGCCGGGCGTCGCGCCTGTTTGTGGACCGCCCTGGGCTGCACCCTGGGGATCGTGCCCCACCTGCTGGCCTCGGTGCTCGGCCTGTCGGCACTGCTGCACGCCAGCGCCCTGGCCTTCCAGGGGCTGAAGTTCGCCGGGGTCGCGTATCTCTTGTACCTGGCCTATGCCACCTGGCGTGATCGCGCTGCCTTCGCCGTGGATGAAAAAGCCCCGCCGGCCGCTGCCGCCCAGCTGGTGCTCAAGGCCTGCCTGCTGAACATCCTCAACCCCAAGCTGACCCTGTTCTTCCTCGCCTTCCTGCCGCAGTTCATCGACCCCCACGCCGGCTCCGCCGTGGTGCAGATGCTCGGCCTGAGCGCGGTGTTCATGCTGATGACCTTCGTCGTGTTCGTGCTCTATGGCCTGCTCGCCCACCTGTTCCGCCGTGCGGTGATCGACTCGCCCAAGGTCCAGGCCTGGCTGCGTCGGGGCTTTGCCGCCTCGTTCGCAGGCCTGGGCATTAACCTGGCATTCGCCCAGCGTTGAGCGCTGCACAATCGTTCTAAACTCCAGGGCCGGTTCTGCGTTATGGTCGAGTACCCACCGCAACCGGCCCTCGCCATGAGCCACTGGATCGACCTCAAACAGGACGCCGATACCGGCATCGAGTCGGTCCGCGCCCATTTCACCGGCCACGCCTACGACCCGCACTGGCACGACAGCTTCCTGGTCGGCGTCACCGAACAGGGCGTGCAGCAGTTCAACTGCCGCCGGGTGCGCCACCAAAGCACACCCGGCCAGGTGTTCCTGCTCGAGCCCGGCGACCTGCATGACGGCCTGGCGCCAACCGCTGAAGGCTTCACCTACTCCACCCTGTACCTGGACAGCCACTGGCTGGAAAGCCAACTGCGCACGCTGTTCGAGCAGGCCCCCAGCGACGCCCTCCCCAGCTTCGCCGCCACCCTGCACTGCGATACGCGGCTGGCCGGCGCCACCAGCCGCGCATTCAACGCCTTGCACCAGCAGGACCTGCGCATCGTCCGCCAGACCGCCATCGACGACCTGCTGGCCTGCCTCACCGGCCACCTGCAGTGGCGCCGGCGCCTCGACCCTGACCCGCGCCTGCCGCTGACCGCGCAAGTGGCCCGCGACTACCTGCATGCGCACCTCGACCAGGACATCGGCCTGGACGACCTGGCGCGGGTCTGCGGCGTCGATCGTTTCCGCCTGACCCGCGCCTTCAAGGCCGCCTACGGCCTGGCCCCGCATGCCTACCTGATCCAGCTGCGCCTGGCCCGGGCGCGCCAGCTGCTGGCCCGTGGCCTGGGCCCGGCCGAGGTCGCCACGGCCCTCGGTTTCGCCGACCAGAGCCACCTGGGCCGCTGGTTCCGCCGCGCCTACCGGCTGACACCGGCGGACTACCGCAAGCGCTGCTCAAACCTTCCAGACTGAAACCCGGGCGATTGCGAACATGAGGCCACGATCAACCGGAGCCTCGACCATGTCCCACAGCCTTTTGCCCTTCGTCCTCTTCGCCCTGGCATCCAGCATCAGCCCGGGGCCGACCAACCTGCTGATCCTCGCCCAAGGTGCCCAGCGCGGCGTGCGCGCCAGCCTGGCGCCCACCGTGGCGGCCTGTGGCGCGGCGGCTGCGGTGGTGCTGCTGGTTGGCCTGGGCCTGGGCGAACTGCTGCTTGATCACCCGCTGGCGCAACAGCTGCTCGGCTGGGCGGGTGCGCTGTGGCTGAGCTGGCTGGCCTGGCGCATGCTGCGCAGCGCCGGTGCGCCGCTGCAGGCCGGTGACCATGCAGGCTTTGGCCCATTGCAGGCGGCCACCCTGCAGCTGGTCAACCCCAAGGTCTGGCTGATGGCGCTGGCGATGATCAGCCTGTTTGCCACCCCGGCCCTGCCGCTGTGGTGGTTGACCCTGGTGTTTCTGCTGATCGCCCTGCCGAGCATGACCGCCTGGGCGCTGCTGGGTGCCGGCAGCGCGCGCTGGCTGAATTCGCCTCGGGCATTGCGCTGGTTCAACCAGAGCCTGGCGGGGTTGCTGCTGGTGTCGACCTGGTCGGCGCTGCTGGTCTGACGCCTATTTCATGCAGGCCCCTGCTGGCGGCGGGCCTGCTTGCAGTACACTCGCCAGCCTCACCGTGCCCAAGGCCCCTGCCCCATGCCCCGCTTGCCAAGACTGTTGTTGCCCCTGCTGCTGCTCACCGCCCTCGCCGCCTGCGACCAGGCACCCAGCCGCGAAGAAAAGATCCGCTCCAGCCTGCCCCTGCAGGAAGCCTACGAGCACAACATCGGGCGCATGGCGCAGCTGTTGGCCGTAACCCACCCCAAGCTGCCCGAAGAACAGATCAAGACGGTGCTGCGCAAGCACCTGACCGTCGAGGACCAGCGCCAGGACCTGTACCGGCTCTACAGCGAAAAGAACTTCGACGACGCCGAATTCGACACCATCGTCGCCGCCACCCGCGACCCGGCCAAGGCCAAGGCGCTGGGCGAGACCGATGAAGGCAAGCGGCTGAGCGAGAAACTGACCGCGCTGATGCGCGAGAGCGCCAGGGACCCGAAAGTGCAGGCTTTGGTCGAAGCGCGCATGCAAGAGGTCGAGGACGAACTCCAGGCGTTGCAGCAAGCCGCTCCGTAAAAGCACCGGTGCACGACGCAGGCAGGACATGTAACAAGCTTTGTCTTAATACTGTCATTCTTCGGTCATAGGATTGACCCCGTTCTGCCATTTTCCCTCAAGGATGATTCAGCCATGCGTCGTGTCGTGTTCAACCAGAAAGGCGGTGTCGGCAAGTCCAGCATTGCCTGTAACCTGGCCGCCGCCAGTGCCGCCGAAGGTTATCGCACCCTGCTGGTGGACCTCGACCCCCAGGCCAACGCCACCTATTACCTGACCGGCCTGGTCAACCACGAGATCCCGGCGGGCATCGCCGACTTCTTCCGCCAGACCCTCGCCCCCGCGCCGGCCACCGGCAAGAAGCACCGCGTGGCCATCACCGAAACCCGCTACGCCAACCTGCACCTGATCACCGCCAGCCCCGACCTTGCCGACCTGCAGGGCAAGCTGGAGAGCAAGTTCAAGATCAACAAGCTGCGCAAGTTGCTGGTGGAGCTGTCGGCGGACTACGAGCGGATTTATATCGACACCCCACCGGCGCTGAACTTCTACACCTTCAGCGCCCTGGTGGCCGCCGAGCGCCTGCTGATCCCCTACGACTGCGACAGCTTCTCGCGCCAGGCGCTGCTCAACGTGATGGCCGAGGTCGACGAGCTGCGCCAGGACCACAATGCCGGGTTGCAGGTCGAAGGCGTGGTAGTCAACCAGTTCGCCGGGCGCACCGCCCTGCACCAGACCCTGGTCGACCAGTTGCGCGGCGAAGGGTTGCCGGTGCTGCCGGTGTACCTGAGCAGTTCGATCAGGATGCGCGAGTCCCATGAAGCGGCGGTGCCATTGGTGCACATGGCGCCGCGCCATAGGCTGGCGCAGGAGTTTGTCGAGTTGCTGGATGTGCTGGAGCGGGCGGCGTGAGGAGATTGTGGGCGGGTTGTAGTGGCCGAATTGAGGTCGCGTGTGGGCAGACAGGTGCAGAGCGCTGAAGATGTCCAGCCGAACACACCGCAGCCCCTACCAACGCCGCCCCTGATCACGCTCACGGCCACCACCGCTGTAACGCGTGTCCTGCCCACCCTGAATATTCGACCGACTACTGGAAGTGCTGCCATCGCTGTAGCGCGTATCCTGCCCACCCTGAATATTCGATCGGCTGCTGGAAGTGCGGCCATCGCTGTAGCGCGTATCCTGCCCGCCTTGAATATTCGACCGGCTACTGGAAGAACTACCGTCGCTGTAGCGCGTATCCAACCCACCCTGGATATTCGATCGGCTGCTGGAGCGGCGCCCGTCGCTGTAAGTGGTATCGAAGCCACCCATGATATTGGCGCGGCTGGTGGAGGTGGTGCCATCGCTGTAGCGGCAATCCTCGCCGCCCTGGATGTTCTTGCGGCAACTGTCGGCCAGAGCCGGGGCGCACGGCAACGCCAGCAGCAATGTGGCCAGTAGTACATGGGTTGGTTTCATGGCAGTCCTTGTCGGCAAATTACATTCATCGTCACGCGGCCTGCATGTATCCGCCAATGCTCGCCAAAGCACAAGTAGCCTGAGCCCTTCCTCCTGGCAGACACACAGATTTACCCATCCAAGCCTCTGTTCAGCACAAGACAAATAGTTATAAGATAACGTTTCATTTGACATTCATTCCTGCCTGCGACCCCTTGCCGATGACCAGCGCCACCGCCTCCCCCACCCTGCTCACCCAGCGCCTGCAGAGCATCGATGCCCTGCGCGGCCTGGTGATCCTGTTCATGCTGCTCGACCACGTGCGCGAAACCTTCTTCCTGCACCGCCAGGTCAGCGACCCGATGAGCATCGACGCCACCGACCCCAGCCTGTTCGCCAGCCGCACCCTGGCCCACCTGTGCGCGCCGGTGTTCGTGCTGCTGACCGGGCTGTCGGCCTGGCTGTATGGCGAGAAGTACCAAGGCCGCAGCGACGTCTCGGCGTTCCTGTTCAAGCGCGGGCTGTTCCTGGTGGCGCTGGAGTTCACCCTGGTCAACTTCGCCTGGACCTTCCAGCTGCCGCCGAGCGTGATCTACCTGCAGGTGATCTGGGCCATTGGCATCAGCATGATCGCCCTGTCGCTGCTGGTGTGGCTGCCGCGCCCGGCGCTGTTGGCGCTGGGTGCGTTGATCGTGGCCGGGCACAACCTGCTCGATGGCCTGCACTTCGGCCCGGAGTCGGCGCTGCACGTACCCTGGGCGATCCTGCATGACCGTGGCTGGCTGCAAGCCACCGACAGCCTGCGCCTGCGCACCTCCTACCCAGTGCTGCCGTGGATCGGCGTGATCGCCCTGGGTTATGGCCTGGGCCCGTGGTTCACCCGCGCCAGCGATGCCGCGAAGCGCCAGCAGCGTTTGCTGTTGGCCGGCAGCGCCGCACTGCTCGGTTTCGTCGTACTGCGCCTGCTCAACGGCTACGGCGAAGCGCCGTGGAGCAGCTACCCGAGTGTCACGCAAACCCTGATGAGCTTCTTCAACATCACCAAATACCCGCCGTCACTGCTGTTCCTCGCCCTGACCCTGGGCGCCGGCCTGTTGCTGCTGCGCGGCTTCGAGCGCGCAGGGTCCGCCCGCTGGATCAGCATGCTGGCGGTGTTCGGCGCCGCGCCGATGTTCTTCTACCTGCTGCACCTGTATGTGCTCAAGCTGCTGTACCTGGCCAGCGTGGCGCTGCTGGGCCTCAACCATGGCGACTATTTCGGCTTCGACGGCATCGCCGCGGTGTGGCTGAGTGCCGTGTTGCTGGCTGCGGCGCTGTACCTGCCGGTGCGAGGGTTCGCCCGGCTGAAGGCACGCCGGCGCGACATCGCCTGGCTCAAATACCTGTAAAGGCGTTTTCACCCGGCGGGTGATGGTCTACCATGCCGCCCGCCGGTTTCCACTCGGAATTAATAGGGAATCCCCAGGCCGCCACACGCGTGCCAAAGGGAACTGCCCCCGCAACTGTAGGTGCCGAGCCCGCGCCATCGATGCCACTGGATCAAGCGATCCGGGAAGGCTGGCGCAGGGCCAGGACGCACCAGTCAGGAGACCTGCCGGCACATGTTCACCAACCGGCGGGGTGTCCGGGATGGCCATCCGTTCGTTGCCTCGGGCGCCCTGCCCGAAGCCCGGCGATGCCTGTCCGTGCTCATTCCGTGCACCGTTCGACAGGAGATCGCCCGACCATGCTGCCCCGTATCGCCACCCTGCTCGCCGCCATGTCGCTGTCCGGCCTGGCCCAGGCCGCCGCCACGCACTACCCGCTGACCGTCGAAAACTGCGGCGTGGCGCAAACCTTCGCCCAGGCGCCCGAGCGCGCCGTGACCATCGGCCAGGCCGGCACCGAGATGCTCTATGCGTTGGGCCTGGGCGACAAACTGGCTGGCACCTCGCTGTGGTTCAACAATGTGCTGCCCGAGTTCAAGGCGCAGAACGACAAGGTCGAACGCCTGGCCGACAACGACCCGAGCTTCGAAGCCGTGGTGGGCAAACGCCCGCAACTGGTGGCCGTGCAGTTCGAGTGGATGGTCGGCGCCCAGGGCGTGGTCGGCACCCGCGAGCAGTTCGCCGAGCTGAAGATCCCCACCTACCTGCTGCCGTCCGACTGCGAAGGCAAGGACAACCTGGTCGGCGCCGACGGCACCCGCCTGCAGCCGTTCAAGGTCGAGACCATCTACAAGAGCGTCAGCCAGCTGGCCGAGATCTTCGACGTGCAGGAGCGTGGCACGGCGCTGAACGCGCAACTCAAGGGCCAGCTGGAGCACGCCAGGCAGCAACTGGCCGGCAAGGACCTGTCCGGCACCAGCGCGCTGTTCTGGTTCTCCAGCGCCGACCTTGAGATCGACCCCTACGTCGCCGGCCGCCAGGGCGTGGCCGACTTCATGCTGCAGACCCTGGGCGTGCGCAACGTGGTCGAGTCCAGCGAAGAATGGCCCACCGTGGGTTGGGAAACCCTGGCCAAAGCCAACCCCACCTGGCTGATCATCGCCCGCATGGACCGCCGCCGCTTCCCCGCCGACGACTACCAGAAGAAGCTCGACTTCCTGCGCAGCGACCCGGTCACCCGCAACATGGACGCCGTGAAGAACGGCCGCATCATCGTCCTCGATGCCGACGCCATGCAGGCCGGCATTCGTCTGTTCCTCGGCCTTGAGCGGTTGTCCGCCGCCTTCGCCAGCGGCCAAGCGCCACAACCATGAGCCGCCTGCTGCCCCTCGCCATCGCCGCGCTGGCCGCCCTGCTGCTGGCCATGCTCGCCGGCATCGCCATCGGCGAAACCCGCCTGGGCATCGACCTGGTCTGGCAGGTGCTGGCCAACCAGCTGTGGCAGGCCGGCCACACCCTCGACCCGATCGACGCCGGCATCGTCTGGAACTACCGCCTGCCGCGTACCCTGGTCGCCGCCGCCTGCGGCGCGGGCCTGGCCACCTGCGGCGTGGTGCTGCAGGCGCTGCTGCGCAACCCGCTCGCCGAGCCCTACTTGCTGGGCCTGTCCGCCGGTGCCTCGACCGGCGCCGTGGCGGTCGGCCTGCTTGGCCTGGGCGGCGCAGCGCTGTCGCTGTCCGGCGGCGCCTTCATCGGCGCGTTGGCGGCGTTCGGCCTGGTGCTTTTACTGTCGCGCGCCAGCGCCAGCAGCCACAACAACGCCCAGGTGATCCTTGCAGGCATTGCCGGGTCGCAACTGTTCAACGCCCTGACCGCCTTCCTGATCACCAAGTCGGCCACCGCCGAGCAGGCACGCGGCATCCTGTTCTGGCTGCTGGGCAACCTCAGCGGCGTGCGCTGGCCGTCGGTGTGGCTGGCGCTGCCGGTGGCCGTGCTTGGCCTTGCGGTGTGCCTGTGGCACCGCCGCGCACTGGACGCCTTCACCTTCGGCGCCGATTCCGCCGCCTCGCTGGGCGTGCCGGTGCGCCGCACCCAGTTGCTGCTGATCAGTTGCACTGCGCTGGTGACAGCGGTGATGGTGTCGATCGTCGGCGCCATCGGTTTCGTCGGCCTGGTCATCCCCCACGCCCTGCGCCTGCTGCTCGGCCCCGGCCACAGCCGCCTGCTGCCGGCCAGCGCCCTCGGCGGCGCGCTGTTCCTGATCGTCGCCGACATTCTTTCGCGCACCCTGATCGCCGGCCAGGTGATCCCGGTGGGCGTGGTCACCGCGCTGATCGGCGCACCGGTGTTCGCGCTGATCCTGGTCAGCCGCCGGGGGCGCCCATGACCGTGCTCAATTCGCTGCAAGTCGCCCCGCTCGCCTGCCAAGGCTTGAGCCTGCGCCTGGGTGAGCGCGAGGTGCTGCAAGCTATCGACCTGGCCGTGCGCCCCGGTGAAACCCTCGGCATCGTCGGGCCCAACGGCTCGGGCAAATCCACCCTGCTCAAACTGCTCGCCGGCCTGCGCACGCCCACCACCGGCAACGTGCACTTGCTGGGGGAACCCTTGGCGAAACTGCCGCGCCGGCGTATCGCCCAACAGCTGGCACTGGTCGAGCAACAAGCCGACACCCAGGACGCCATCAGCGTCTTCGAAGCCGTGGCACTGGGCCGCACACCCTGGCTGTCGGCACTGGCGCCGTTCGGCAAGGCCGACCGCGCCATCGTCGACCAGGCCCTGGCCGACGTCGACGCCAGCCACCTCAGCCAGCGCATCTGGCGCGAGCTGTCCGGTGGCGAACGCCAGCGCGTGCACATCGCCCGCGCCCTGGCCCAACGCCCGCAACTGCTGCTGCTCGACGAGCCGACCAACCACCTGGATATCCAGCACCAGCTGAGCCTGCTGCAACAGGTGCAGGCCCTGCCGGTGACCACCCTGGTGGCCCTGCACGACCTCAACCAGGCCCTCACCTGCGACCGCCTGGCCGTGCTCGACCAGGGCCGCCTGGTCGCCCTCGGCAAGCCCGAAGCCGTGCTCACCCCAGAGCGCCTGCTAAGCACCTTCGGCGTACGCGCCCACTACCTCACCGACCCCTTCGACGGCGCGCGCATCCTGCGTTTTCGCGCCCCCTGAACCAGGAAGTTCTGCCCATGCCGCCCCGCTGCGCCGCCCTGCTGCTTGCCGCCTTGCTGACCACCGCCGCCGCCCAGGCCGAGGTGTTCGAAGTGAAGATGCTCAACCGCGGCGCCGAGGGGGCAATGGTCTACGAGCCGGACCACCTGCGCATTGCCCCGGGCGACACCGTGCGCTTTCTGCCGACCCAGGCCGGGCACAACGCCGCGAGCATTCCTGGCCTGCTGCCGGCAGGCGCCGAAGCGTTCAAGAGCAAGCCTAACCAGCCGTTCGAATACACCTTCAGCCAGCCCGGGCTCTATGGCATCCAGTGCATCCCGCACCTGGCGATGGGCATGGTGATGCTGGTGCAGGTGGGCGCGCCCACGCCGATGCAGTTGCCAGACGCCCTGCCCGCCCGCGCGGCCAGTCGCCTCGCCGTGCAGCTGCAAAAGCTGGAGGCCGGCCAATGAAACCGCTGCTCATCGCCCTGCCGCTGCTCGGCCTCAGCCCGCTGACCCTGGCCGAGTCCGCTCAGTCCAAGGCTAACGGCTTTGTCGAAGACAGCAGCTGGAGCCTGCTCAACCGCAGCGTCTACGACCAGCGCGACTACCGCCACGGTGGGCGTAACAGCGCCGCACGCAATGCCTACAAGCCCCGTGCCGAACGCAGCGGCAAGGCCGAGGAATGGGCATACGGCTTGATGGGCACGTTCAGTTCAGGCTTCACCCAAGGCCTGATCGGCGTGGGCGTCGATGCCCACGCCTACCTCGGCGTGCAGCTCGACAGCGGCGGCGGCCGCGCCGGCAAGGCACGCCTGCTGGCCATCGACAACGACGGCCACCCCAAAAGCGAATACAGCCGAGGCGGCGCGGCGCTAAAGCTGCGCGCCTCCAACACCGTGCTGTCCTACGGCGAGCAACGGGTCAAGACCCCGGTGTTCAGCTCGTCAGACAGCCGCCTGTTGCCCGAGACCTTCACCGGCTGGTTCCTCACCAGCAACGAAATCGACCGGCTCAAGCTGGTGGCCGGGCACTTCAACGAAAGCACCGACCGCAATGCCTCCAGCCACGATCAAGGCTTCGTGGTGAACTACTCCAACGGCCGCCAGGGCAACAGCTTCGACCTGGCCGGCGCGGTGTGGAACCCGACCGCCAACGTCAGCGCCAGCCTGTACAGCTCGCGCTACGCAGACACCTGGAACCAGCACTACCTCGGCAGCACCCTCAGCCACGCATTCGACGACCGGCGCAGCCTGAGCCTGGACCTCAACCTGTACCGCACCACCGACACTGGCAAAGCCCTTTCCGGCCGCATCGACAACACGACCTGGAGCCTGGTCTCGCGCTACACCCAGGGCCCGCACGCGTTCAGCCTGGGATGGCAGCAGGTGGACGGCAACACGCCGTTCGACTACGTCACCCGCGGGGCGATCTACCTGGGTAACGCCGTGCAGCTGTCCGACTTCAATGCGCCGAACGAGAAGTCGTGGCAGGCCAGGTATGACCTGAACATGGGGGCCTATGGCGTGCCGGGGTTGAGCCTGACGGCGCTGTATGTGCGTGGGTTCGATATCGATGGCACCCATGTCGATCCGCGTGGGGGGTATGCGTATCTGGGGTATGGCAAGGATGGCAAGCACTGGGAGCGGGACCTGGAGGCCCGGTATGTGGTGCAGAGTGGGGCGGCCAAGGGGTTGGCGGTTTCGGTAAGGCATAACGTGCACCGGGGGGATGCGGCGCAGGCGGAGCTGGATGGAGATCAGGTCAGGGTGGCGGTGGAGTGGCCGATCAGCGGGGGATTTTGATGGTCCTTTGACGACAGTATGTGGGCCATCAGGTGCAGGGCGACAGGTTTGTAGCGCCTATGAGATCGAGCGCCGCCCGCGCGGCGCATCGCTGGCAAGCCAGCTCCCACATCTGTTTCGGGCCAGTCAC
>NZ_VZZR01000067.1:0-72856 GCF_009650555.1 Pseudomonas sp. EMN2 | reverse complement strand
CCAGCTCGATATCGAAGCTGAAGAGCCTGCTGATGGCGTCGTCGCCGTCGAACGCCAGTACCTGAAGATCGTGCTGAATCGCCGGCACGTGGAAGCGCAGGCGCTCTGTAGGTGTTGAGTCGAACATCCGTTGTCCCTTGTCAGGTCAGTCTGGCAAGGGCTCGCACAGCGTCGCCCCGCCAGGGGAAAAGTTGCCAAGCTAGCGGGGTTTCTCAACGGAAGATGCAGGACCCGTCCGTACGCTCGTAGGACGATTCCGGGCAAGGTGTCGGGTATATCCAGGCAGCCAGGTCGAGGGTGCAAGGCGTGCATCCGGCTGCAGGTGCTTGTCGGGACGTTCAACTGCGACAAGGTGCTGAACCGTTGAAACGAAAAAAGACGCCAATGGCGTCTTCTTTGTATTGCTGGGGCCGCTTGGCGGCCCTTCGCGGGGCAAGCCCGCTCCCAGAGGGATCGCGCTAGCTTTAGTAGTTGAGCAAGGCAGTTGCTCCTACACGGGCATCGTCTGTCAGAACAGATCCATCGGCGCCGCTTCATCCGCTGGCAGCGGGCTGCCAGGCGCTGCACCATTACCCAGCTCATCCACCGATGGCGGCGAGTCCTCGGCCTTGAACAGCTCGAAGTAGGCGTTCGGCGTGCTCGGGGTGGCGGCGCGGCCGCTGATCGGGTCGACCCTCAGGCTGAGAATGCCTTCCGGCTCGGCCGGGGTGTGTTCGGGCTTGCCCTTGAGCGCCGGGCCCATGAAGCCCATCCAGATCGGCAGGGCCACGGTGCCGCCGTACTCGCGGCGGCCCAGGGTTTCCGGTTGGTCGAAGCCTACCCACACGGTGGTGACGTAGTCGCCGTTGTAACCCGAGAACCACGCGTCCTTGGACTCGTTGGTGGTGCCGGTCTTGCCCGCCAGGTCATTGCGGCCCAGGGCCAGGGCGCGGCGGCCGGTGCCGCGCTTGATCACGTCCTGCAGCATGCTGGTCAGGATGTAGGTGGTGCGGCCATCGATGATGCGCTCGGCGACTGCCGGGGTTTGCGGTGCGGGCGCTACCTGGCCGAAGGCGGAAGGGGCTTCGCCCGGCATGGCGGTCACGCTGATCGGCTGTTCGGGCGCGGCAAGGCCGGCCTGGTCCTCGCTGCCTTGCGGCACGCGCGGCGGGTTGGCGGTGAACAGCGTTTCGCCGCTGCGGCTATCGATGCGCTCGATCAGGTATGGGCTGATCTTGTAGCCGCCGTTGGCGAAGGTACTCCAGCCGGTGGCGATCTCCATCGGGGTCAGGGTGGCGGTGCCGAGTGCCAGCGACAGGTTGCGCGGCAGGTCCTGCTTGTTGAAGCCGAACTTGGCGATGTAGTCGATGGTGCGGTCCACGCCCATGGCCTGCAACAGGCGGATCGACACCAGGTTGCGCGACTTGTACAGCGCCTCGCGCATGCGGATCGGGCCGAGGAAGGTGTTGGTGTCGTTCTTCGGTCGCCAGACCTTGTCCAGATATTCGTCGACGAACACGATCGGGGCGTCGTTGACCAGGCTGGCGGCGGTGTAGCCGCTGTCCAGCGCAGCGCTGTAGACGAACGGCTTGAAGCTCGAACCTGGCTGGCGCTTGGCCTGCATGGCGCGGTTGTAGTTGCTCTGCTCGAAGGAGAAGCCGCCGACCAGAGCTCGGATCGCGCCGTTATACGGGTCGAGGGTCACCAGTGCGCTCTGGGCGCCAGGCACCTGGCTGAACTTGAGCTTGCCGTCTTCCAGGCGCTGCAGGCGCACCAGGTCGCCAACCTGGGCGACATCGGCCGGCGACTGCGGCGAGCGGCCCTGTGCGTTGCTGTTGATGTACGGGCGGGCCCACTTCATGGTGTCCCAGGTTACGGTCTCTTCCAGGCCGCCGCGGGTCATTACCTTAAGGCCGGTTTTCTCGACCTGGGTGACGATGGCCGGCTCCAGGCCGCCGAGAGTGCGCTGCTTGCCGAGTTCCTGCAGCCAGGCGGCGCGGGCCTTGCCCGGGAAGCGCGCTTCGGGGCCGCGGTAGCCGTGGCGTTCGTCGTACTCCGAGAGGCCGTTGAGCACCGCGTTGTTGGCCATCTGCTGCATGTCGCTGGGGACGGTGGTGTAGACGCGGAAACCTTCCGTGTAGGCATCGCTGCCGTAGCGGCCGACCATTTCGGCACGCGCCATTTCGGCGACATAAGGGGCATTCACCTCTGGTGTCGGCACGTGGTAGCTGGCGTTCAACGGTTCGGCCAGGGCCGCCTGGTAGCTGGCTTCGTCGATCTTGCCGAGCTTGTACATACGCCCGAGGATCCAGTCGCGGCGCTCCTTGGCGCGCACCGGGTTGGCCAGCGGGTTGAAGCGTGACGGCGCCTTGGGCAGGCCGGCGATCATGGCCATCTGCGCCAGGCTGACGTCACGGATCGACTTGCCGTAGTACACCTGCGCGGCGGCATCGATGCCGTAGGCGCGGTTGCCCAGGTAGATCTTGTTGACGTACAGCTCGAGGATTTCGTCCTTGGTCAGTTCGCGTTCGATCTGCAGGGCCAGCAGGATTTCGTTGGTCTTGCGCGAGAAGCTGCGTTCGCTGCTGAGGAAGAAGTTCTTCGCCACCTGCATGGTGATGGTGCTGCCACCACTTTGAATGTGCCCGGACTTGACCAGCTGCGTGGCCGCGCGCATCAGGCTGCTGGGGTCGACGCCATAGTGATTGAGGAAATTATCGTCCTCGGCCGACAGCAATGCCTGGATGAACTGTGGGGGAATTTCCTGGAACTTGATTGGCGAGCGGCGCATCTCGCCGAACTCGGCGATCAGCTTGTCATCGCTGCTGTACACCCTCAGGGGGATTTGCAACTGGACGCTTCTCAGCGAATCGACCGACGGCAGGCTGGGGCTAAGATACAGAAACGCACCGCTCACACCGAGCACGAGCGCGCAGATGACTGCGACGAAAGACCACCAGAAGAACTTCAGCAGGCGTATCAAGGCTTTTGGGTGTCCAGGTTGAGGAGTGGAGGGCGCGGGGCCGGCGGACAGGAAAAAACGCTGGGCATTATAAGCATTTTTCGCCCCTTCGGGTGACCGGCCGGGGTACTGCGATGACCGCCCACGCGGCAAGCGCACGGGCTTTGATGACAGGGAAGGCACAGCCATGCTTGGACGCTTTGGCAAGGTTGCAGGTTCACTGCTGGGGGTGGAAATCGCCGCCGATTCCATACGAATGCTGCAAGTACGCCGTCAACGGGGCCGTTGCCGGGTCGTGGGCTGGGTGCGGCAGTCCATCGACCCTCCGTTGCGTGGCCCCCACCTGCTCGATGATGACGCCCGCCTGGTGGACGCTTTGCGCCAGGCCCATGGGCGCTGCGCGACGCGTCAGCGCCGGGTTGCCCTGGCGTTGCCGGCCTCGCAGGTGATCTGCAAGGTGCTGCGCTTGCCGATTGGCGTGTCCGACCTCGACGCCGAGGCGCAATTGCTTGATCAGGCCGACCAGCTCTTCCCCTTTCCGCTGGATGACCTGGCCCTGGATTTTCAGGTGCTAGGGGCGTCCGCCGAGCACCCAGGGCACGCCGATGTGCTGGTCGCTGCGTGCAGGCAAAGCCAGATTGACCCACTAGAGCAGGTGTTTGCGCGAGCAGGGTTGCAGGTGCAGGCAATGGAAGTCGACAGCATCGCCTTGCGCCGGGCCATGCCATCGTTACCTTCACGCACGACCGCCCTGTTGCAACTGGAGAGGAACGAGGCGGTGCTGTATCGGCTGCAAGACCCTGTGCTCCCACATCGCCAGCAGGTCGCGCTGGTTTCGCCAGAGGAGTGGCTCGAGCCAGTCGAGCGCCTTTGCATGCAAGCCGGCGTCGATGAGGTGGTCTTGGTGGGTGGGGCAGTCGATGACGAGCGGGCTTCAGCACTGGCTGAGCGCTTGAAGGTGGCATGCAGAATGGCCGCCGGCTCGGACTTTTCGGGTTTGGACAAGGGGCGTGAGGCCAAGGCGCTCGATGCCTCGATGGCCTTGGCGTGTGGGCTGGCGCTCGGTGGGTTGCATTAATGGTGCGCTTGAATTTGATGCCGTGGCGCGAGCGGCGCAGGGCGCGAGATGCCTATCGCTTTCGGATGCTGGTTATCGCCGGCCTGGTACTGGCCTTGCTGGGTGTGATGCTGCTCGATCACCTGGCGCGGTCACGCCTGGCACGGCAGATCGACGCTGTCACGGCGCAACAGGCCCAAGTGCAGCGTATTGATGCCATCGTGGCGCAGGTCGAGCAGTTGCGTGAGGCGCGCGATGCCCTGTCGGCAGAGCAGGCTGAGTTGATTGGGTTGCGGGCCCGCCAGGCGACGCTGCCGGGCTTCTTTCTCGGTCTGGAGCACGCTCTGCCAGAGGGCGCCAGGCTTACTGAACTCAAAGCGCTGGATGGGCAGTTTCGGCTGACCGGGCAGGCGGCCTCGCCGGCAGTCGTCGCCCGGTTCATGCGTGATCTGCAAGCGGCGCAGGTGCTGCAGGACTTGCAACTGGTTCATCTGCGCAATCTCGAAACGGGCGATGAGTTTGTTTTGACGGCGCGCCTGGCGGCGCACGGCTCATGAGGCGTGCTTCTCTGGCTGAATGGCAGGCGATGCTGCAGCGCTCGGCAGTGCTCAGGGCCGTACTCGTATTGGTACTGGCGGCAACCGTTGTGGTCGTGGGCTATCAGGTAAGCCTACGCGAGCTGTATGAAAACCATCGCGCGTATGCCCTGCTTGAGCAGGAGCTCCAAGAAAAGCTTGTGGCGAGGGAAGGGCAGGCTGCCGAGCTCGATCCGGAGCGCCAGGCGCTCAACGACGACGAGCAGCGCTTGTCGCGGGAACGCTGGCGGCTGGCGGCAGGAGAGGGGGTGAGCGAGTTGCTCGACCAGCTGGCGGTTTCGGGGCACCAGCACGGCTTGCTGGTCGAGCGCCTCGATGTGTTGGAGGTGCGTCAGCAAGCCAGGTATCGCGTGATGCCCCTGGACATCAGCGTGGTGGGTCGTTATCCGGCATTGCGAGCGTGGCTGGAGCAGTGGCTGCAGCAGGTGCGCCTGTTGAATGTGGCGCGGCTGGAGCTGCTCGCGGTGGATGAGCGTTCCGGGTTGGTCAGGGCGAAGCTGCAAGTGCATGCGTACGCCGCCGCGCCGGGCCTGGCAGTGCCGGTTTCGCTGGCAGATGAGCCCGCCCGACAGGCGGTATCCGCCCGCCAATTCGATCCGTTCCTGGCGTGGACGTCCCAGGTTGCGCCCCGTGGGATTGGCCGCGTTCCGCTGGAGCAACTGGAGATGGTCGGCAGCCTTTCTCGGGCGGGGCAACGCCATGCACTGTTGCGTTCGGCAGGCCATCTGTACCGGGTCGCAGTGGGGGATCGGCTGGGGCGTGATGAAGGGGTCGTGGTGCGCATCGATGCGCATCAGGTAGAGGTGCACGAACGGCTGTATATCGCCGGTGGCTGGCAGGAGCGCTCCCGGTTTCTGGCACTCGGGAAGGGTGCCCATGGAGAGGTCAGGGATGAAGATGAAAGTGTGGTCGAGCGGGGTTCTGATGCTCCTGCTGGGCTTGAAGCCGACGCTGACGCCGGCGTTTGAGCAAGAGCCCATATCACTGAACTTCCAGGACGTGGAAGTACGCGCGGTGCTGCAGGTCATGGCCGATTACGTAGGGATCAACCTGGTGGCCAGCGATACTGTTCAGGGCCGTATCAGCCTGCGCCTTGACGATGTGCCGTGGCAGCAGGCGCTGGATCTGGTACTGCGCAGCAAAGGGCTGGGGCGGCGCCAGGAGGGCAATGTGCTGCTGGTCGCGCCGGTTGCCGAGCTTGCCGAGCAGTCGCGCGGCGCCCATCTGGAACAGGCGTTGGAGGCACAACTGGAGCCCTTGCAGCGCGAGCTGATTCCGGTCTACCACGCCCGCGCTGCGGAGCTGGCGGAGTTGCTGCAGGCCAGCCTTGCCGACGACGGCCTCCTGGCTGGGCGCGGCAGCCTCAGCGTGGATGCGCGAACCAATACCTTGGTGGTGGCCCAGCCGCCGGACCGGCTCGCCGAGCTGCGCAAGCTGGTGGCGCAGCTCGATGTGCCCGTACGCCAGGTGATGATCGAAGCACGTATCGTCGAGGCCGGCGTCGATTACGAAAAGGCACTGGGTGTGCGTTGGGGAGGCCCTTTGTACGGGCCGGACAGCCGGTTGGGCAGCGAGCTGTTCGTCGACCTGGGGGTGGAGCGGGCCACGTCGGGGCTGGGAGTGGGCCTGCTGCGCAGTGACATACTGCTGGACCTGGAGCTCAGTGCGATGGAAAAGAGCGGCAACGGCGAGATCATCTCGCAGCCCAAGGTGGTCACCGCCGACAAGGAGACCGCGCGCATCATCAAGGGTACCGAGGTGCCTTACCAGGAAACGACCAAGAGCGGTGCCACCTCCGTCTCGTTCCGCGAGGCCTCGCTGTCGCTGGAAGTAACGCCGCAGATCACCCCGGATGGCCAGGTGGTGATGGAGGTGCGGGTGACCAAGGATGAGCCGGATTTCGTCAATGCCCTGAACAATGTGCCGCCGATCCGCAAGAACGAGGTCAATGCCAAGGTGCGGGTTGCCGATGGCCAGACCATTGTGATTGGCGGCGTCTACTCGACGTCGCAGAACAATGTGGTCGACAAGGTGCCATTTTTCGGCGATCTGCCGTATGTTGGGCGGCTGTTTCGACGCGATGCATTACAAGAGAAAAAATCCGAGCTGCTGGTCTTCCTGACTCCGCGTATCATGAGTGACCAGGCGATTGCTGTGAGTCGTTGATTCTGTGCGAAATTTGATACTTGTAGGGCCCATGGGCGCTGGAAAGAGCACCATCGGGCGCCTGTTGGCCAAAGAGCTGCGCCTGCTGTTCAAGGATTCCGACAAGGAAATCGAACTGCGAACCGGCGCCAATATCCCGTGGATCTTCGATAAAGAAGGCGAGCCGGGCTTTCGTGATCGTGAGCAGGCGATGATCGCCGAGCTCTGCGAACTCGATGGCGTGGTCCTGGCCACCGGTGGCGGCGCGGTGATGCGCGATGCCAACCGCGCCGCGCTGCACGCCGGAGGCCGGGTGATCTACCTGCATGCCTCGGTGGAGCAGCAGGTCGGGCGTACCGCCCGTGACCGCAACCGGCCGCTGTTGCGCACGGCCAACCCGGAAGCCACGCTGCGCGCCCTGCTGGAGGCACGCGACCCGCTCTATCGCGAGATTGCCGACATCGTGGTGGAAACCGACGAACGGCCACCGCGCATGGTGGTGCTCGATATTCTCGAGCGTTTGCATCAGTTGCCGCCCCGATAAGTCAGGACTATCCTCGGCCACCAACGCCGAGGCGGGGTTGAACGTCATCGCGCGGAGCCGCACAGCCGTCACCGCGCCCAAGCACATTGTGGGGATACATGCAGACACTTAAGGTCGACCTGGGCGAACGTAGCTACCCGATCTACATTGGCGAGGGCCTGCTGGACCAGCCCGAGCTGCTGGCGCCGCACATTGCCGGGCGCCAGGTGGCCATCGTGTCCAACGAGACCGTCGCGCCCCTGTACCTCGAACGCCTGAGCAAGACCCTGGGTGCCTACAAGGTGCTGCCAGTGGTGTTGCCCGATGGCGAGGCCCACAAGAACTGGGAAACCCTGCAACTGATCTTCGATGCGCTGCTGACTGCCCGTCATGACCGTCGCACCACCGTGGTCGCCCTTGGTGGCGGTGTGATCGGCGACATGGCCGGCTTCGCCGCGGCCTGCTACCAGCGCGGTGTCGACTTCATCCAGGTGCCTACCACCCTGCTGTCGCAGGTGGATTCGTCGGTCGGCGGCAAGACCGGCATCAACCACCCGCTGGGCAAGAACATGGTGGGTGCTTTCTATCAGCCCAACGCGGTGCTGATCGACACCACCAGCCTCAAGACCCTGCCTGAGCGCGAACTGTCCGCCGGGCTCGCCGAAGTCATCAAGTACGGCCTGATCTGCGATGAGCCTTTCCTGGGTTGGCTCGAAAAGAACATCAAGGCTCTGCGCGCCCTGGACTCCAAGGCCCTGACCGAAGCCATCGCCCGTTCCTGCGCCGCCAAGGCCGCCGTGGTCGGCGCCGACGAGCGTGAATCGGGCGTACGCGCCACGCTCAACCTAGGCCACACCTTCGGCCATGCCATCGAGACCCACATGGGCTACGGCGTCTGGCTGCATGGCGAGGCCGTGTCGGCGGGTACGGTGATGGCCCTGGAGATGTCCATGCGCCTTGGCTGGATCGACCAGCCTGCGCGAGATCGCGGTATTCGCCTGCTGCAGGACGCAGGATTGCCGGTGGTGCCACCACAGGAAATGACCCCGGCGCATTTCATGGAGCACATGGCGGTCGACAAGAAAGTGCTCGACGGGCGCCTGCGCCTGGTGCTGCTGCGCCAGATGGGCGAGGCCGTCGTCACCGACGACTATCCGACAGAGATTCTTCAGGCCACGCTGGCGGCGGATTACCGCGCGATCGTGGCCCAGCTTTGAGGTTGTGACAACGCAATGACCAGTCTGCATGCCGATGAGGCGTTCCTCGATCATTACCAGTTGAGCCACGATCCGTTCGCACCCCGTGTGCCCGGTTTCAAGTTCTTCCCCGCCCAGCGCAAACCGGTGCTGGGCCAACTGCACCACCTGGCGCGTTACAGCCAGTTGATGCTGGTGGTTACGGGCCCCGTGGGCAGCGGCAAGACCTTGCTGCGCCAGGCGCTGGTGGCCAGCACCAACAAGCAGTCGGTGCAAAGCGTGGTGGTGTCCGCCCGCGGTGCCTCCGACGCCGCCAGCGTGCTCGGCCAGGTAGCCCAGTCGCTCAACGTGGCGCAGCCTGAAGTGCAGGCAATCCTGTCGCAGGTGGTGCAACTGGCGCTGACCGGCCAGGAAGTCTATCTGCTGGTGGACGATGCGGAACAACTCGACGAGTCGGCACTCCAAGCCTTGCTGGAGTTGGCGGCGGGTGTTGCCGAAGGGCGTCCGCATGTGTTCCTGTTCGGCGAACCTTCACTGATCGCCGGGCTGGATGAGCTCAGTATCGATGAGGAGCGTTTCCACATCATCGAGCTGGCACCCTACAGCGAGGAAGAAACCCGCGAGTACCTGGAGCAGCGCCTGGACGGTGCCGGCCGGGGTATCGACGTGTTCACCCGCGAGCAGATCGCCGACATCCACGAAAATGCCGATGGGTGGCCTGGGACCATCAACCAGGTTGCCCGCGATACCTTGATCGAAGCCATGATCGCCAGCCGTACCACGGTGAAGCGACCAACCATGGGGTTCAAAATGCCTAAGAAACACGTGCTTGCGCTGTCCGCTGTGGTCGTGGTCGCCGTTGGTGCGGCGGTCCTGATGCCGAAGAAGAGCGACAAGGCCCCGACCGAGGCGCCGAGCGCCCAGGCTCAGTTGCCACTGGGTCAAGGCGGGAATGGCGCGCCGGCCATCGAATTCGCCGGTTCCTCGCAGCCAATGCCGCTGCCGCTGGTCGGCCAGTCGCAGCCGGTCATGCGCGAGCCATTGGCCCAGGCCGCCGGCATGGGTGACGGCGAAGAAGCCGGGCCTGCCGGCAACACCGCGCTGCAGCCTGCTGCGCCTTCCGCAGCGGTACCACCGACTGTCACCACTATTGCCCCGCCGCAAGGCGCTACTGCAGGGCCAGCACCGGCACCTGCACAACCGATCCAGCCGGTTGCGCCTGTGCAGAAGCCTGTCGCAACCCAAGCGCCAAAACCGGTTGCACCGGCTAAGCCAGCACCGGCCCCGACCCAGGTCGCCAGCGCCAAGCCTGCAGCCAAGCCTGTCGAGAAACCGGCAGCCGGTGGCGCCGGTGGCAGCAGCTGGTATGCCGGCCAGAAAGCCGGCAACTATGTGGTGCAGATCTTCGGCACCAGCTCCGAGGCGTCGGCCCAGTCGTTCGTCAAAGAGCAGGGTGGCGACTATCGCTACTTCAAGAAAAACCTGCAGGGCAAACCCCTGTATGTGGTCACCTACGGCAACTTCGCCAGCCGTGACGCCGCCGCTGCGGCAATCAAGAACTTGCCAGCCAAGGTCCAGGCTGGTAAACCTTGGCCACGTACCGTCGGCAGCGTCCAACAAGAGCTGGCCACGGCCCGCTGACACCTTCCGGGCGGCATCACCCCCGCCGCCCAGTTGCTGAGCGACTTCTAGCTTTCGACTAGCCTGCTGCACATCAAGTGCGGCAGGCTTTTCTGTCCCAGACTGCCGGCCACAAGCCCCGTGTTGCAGTCATGGCTGAAACGCTTCAGACTCGAGCCAAGCCGCTACCACGGCGCATGGCGCAAAAACATTCAAAATTGCGACATAAATTTTCAATGGTGAGACATGAAAATTTGTGAGCATCGCTGTCGCTGTGCAACAATGGTTTTCCATGACCACCGCAAAAAAGCTGGCGTTTGATCGGCGTGGATGGTAAGTGGTTGTTAAAAAAGAGATTTGCCTCCGGTTGAGAGGTGAACCTGGTGAGAAAGTGTCTATGAAAACAGGTCTGTACCATCCCGAAGAATTCAAGGACAACTGTGGTTTCGGCCTGATCGCCCATATGACGGGGCAGCCGAGTCACCACCTTCTGCAAACCGCCATGCAGGCGCTGACCTGCATGACCCACCGCGGCGGCATCAACGCCGACGGCAAGACCGGCGACGGTTGCGGTCTGCTCATGCAGAAGCCCGATCGATTCCTGCGTGCCGTGGCCCAGGAACACTTTGCCGTCGAGCTGCCCAAGCAGTACGCCGTCGGCATGGTGTTCTTCAACCAGGACCCGGTCAAAGCCCAAGCCGCACGCGCCAACATGGACCGCGAAATCGTCAATGCCGGCCTTACCCTGGTCGGCTGGCGCAAAGTGCCGATCGACACCAGCGTGCTCGGCCGCCTGGCCCTGGAGCGCCTGCCGCAGATCGAGCAGGTGTTCATCGGCGGTGAAGGCCTGAGCGATCAGGAATTCGCCATCAAGCTGTTCAGTGCCCGTCGCCGTTCGTCCGTGGCCAACGCCCACGACGCCGACCATTACATCTGCAGCTTTTCGCACAAGACCATCATCTACAAAGGCCTGATGATGCCGCGCGATCTCGCGGCCTTCTATCCAGACCTGGGTGACGAGCGCCTGCAAACCGCGATCTGCGTGTTCCACCAGCGCTTCTCCACCAACACCCTGCCGAAGTGGCCGCTGGCGCAGCCTTTCCGCTTCCTCGCCCACAACGGCGAGATCAACACCATCACCGGCAACCGCAACTGGGCCATGGCCCGTCGCACCAAGTTCGCCAACGACCTGATCCCCGACCTCGAAGAGCTCGGCCCGCTGGTCAACCGCGTCGGTTCCGACTCCTCGAGCATGGACAACATGCTCGAGCTGATGGTCACCGGCGGCATCGACCTGTTCCGCGGCGTGCGCATGCTGGTACCGCCAGCCTGGCAGAACGTCGAGACCATGGACGCCGACCTGCGCGCCTTCTACGAGTACAACTCCATGCACATGGAGCCGTGGGATGGCCCGGCCGGTATCGTGATGACCGAAGGCCGCCACGCGGTGTGCCTGCTCGACCGCAACGGCCTGCGCCCGGCGCGTTGGGTGACCACCACCAACGGCTACATCACCATCGCCTCGGAAATCGGCGTATGGGGCTACCAGCCTGAGGAAGTCCTGGCCAAGGGCCGTGTCGGCCCGGGCCAGATCCTGGCCGTCGACACCGAAACCGGCCAGATCCTCGACACCGACGCCATCGACAACCGCCTGAAGTCGCGCCACCCGTACAAGCGCTGGCTGCGTCAGCACGCCACGCGCATCCAGGCGACGCTGACCGACGACCAGGGCGCGGCCAGCTACGACGCCGACCAGCTCAAGCAATACATGAAGATGTTCCAGGTCACCTTCGAGGAGCGTGACCAGGTGCTGCGCCCGCTCGGCGAGCAGGGCCAGGAAGCGGTCGGCTCGATGGGCGACGACACGCCGATGGCCGTGCTGTCGCAGCGCGTGCGTTCGCCGTACGACTTCTTCCGCCAGCAGTTCGCCCAGGTGACCAACCCGCCGATCGACCCGCTGCGCGAAGCGATCGTCATGTCCCTGGAAATCTGCCTGGGTGCCGAGCGCAACATCTTCCAGGAGTCCCCCGAGCACGCCTCGCGGGTGATCCTCAGCTCGCCGGTCATCTCGCCCGCCAAGTGGCGTTCGCTGATGAACCTGGAGCGCGAAGGCTTTGACCGCCAGTTGATCGACCTCAACTATGCAGAGAGCGTCGGCCTGGAAGCGGCCATCCGCAACATCGCCGACCAGGCCGAAGAAGCGGTGCGCAGCGGCAAGACCCAGCTGGTGCTCAGCGACCGCTACATCGCTCCGGGCAAGCTGCCGGTGCACGCTTCGCTGGCCGTCGGTGCGGTGCACCACCGCCTGACCGAACAGGGCCTGCGCTGCGACAGCAACATCCTGGTCGAGACCGCCACCGCCCGCGACCCGCACCACTTCGCCGTGCTGCTGGGCTTCGGTGCCTCGGCCGTGTACCCGTACCTGGCCTACGAAGTGCTGGCCGACCTGATTCGCACCGGCGAAGTGCTGGGCGATCTGGACGAAGTGTTCAAGTACTACCGCAAAGGCATCTCCAAGGGCCTGCTGAAGATCCTGTCGAAGATGGGTATCTCGACCATCACCTCGTACCGTGGCGCCCAGCTTTTCGAAGCCATCGGCCTGTCCGAGGAAGTGGTCGGCCTGAGCTTCAAAGGCGTGTCGAGCCGCATCAAGGGTGCGCGTTTCGAAGACCTGGAGAGCGACCAGAAGCTGCTCGCCGCCGAAGCCTGGAGCGCGCGCAAGCCGATCCAGCAAGGTGGCCTGCTCAAGTTCGTCCACGGTGGCGAGTACCACGCCTACAACCCGGACGTGGTCAACACCCTGCAGGCCGCCGTGCAGCAGGGCGACTATGCCAAGTTCAAGGAATACACCACGCTGGTCGACCAGCGCCCGGTGTCGATGATCCGCGACCTGCTGAAAGTGAAGGTGGCCGACCAGGCCCTGGCACTGGATGAAGTCGAGCCGCTGGAGGCCATCCTCAAGCGCTTCGACTCCGCCGGCATCTCCCTGGGCGCGCTGTCGCCAGAGGCTCACGAAGCCCTGGCCGAGGCCATGAACCGCCTGGGTGCGCGCTCCAACTCCGGTGAGGGCGGCGAAGACCCGGCCCGCTACGGCACCATCAAGAGCTCGAAGATCAAGCAGGTGGCCACCGGCCGCTTTGGCGTGACCCCGGAATACCTGGTCAACGCCGAAGTGCTGCAGATCAAGGTGGCCCAGGGCGCCAAGCCTGGCGAGGGCGGCCAGCTGCCCGGCGGCAAGGTCAACGGCCTGATCGCCAAGCTGCGCTATGCGGTACCGGGCGTGACCCTGATCTCGCCACCGCCGCACCACGATATCTACTCGATCGAAGACCTGGCCCAGCTGATCTACGACCTCAAGCAGGTCAACCCGCAGGCCCTGGTCTCGGTCAAGCTGGTCGCCGAAGCCGGCGTGGGCACCATCGCCGCCGGCGTGGCCAAGGCCTATGCCGACCTGATTACCATCTCCGGCTACGACGGTGGTACCGGCGCTTCGCCGCTGACTTCGATCAAGTATGCCGGCGCCCCGTGGGAACTGGGCCTGGCCGAAACCCACCAGACCCTGCGCGGCAACGACCTGCGCGGCAAGGTGCGGGTACAGACCGACGGCGGCTTGAAAACCGGCCTGGACGTGATCAAGGCCGCAATCCTCGGCGCCGAGAGCTTCGGCTTCGGCACCGCGCCGATGATCGCCCTGGGCTGCAAGTACCTGCGCATCTGCCACCTGAACAACTGCGCCACCGGCGTGGCCACCCAGAACGACAAGCTGCGCAAGGACCACTACATCGGCACCGTCGACATGGTGATCAACTTCTTCACCTTCGTCGCCGAAGAGACCCGTGAGTGGCTGGCCAAGCTGGGCGTGCGCAGCCTGGGCGAGCTGATCGGCCGTACCGACCTGCTCGACGTGCTGCCGGGCGACACCGAGCGCCAGGGCCACCTCGACCTGTCGCCGCTGCTGGGCAGCTCGCACATTCCGGCCGACAAGCCGCAGTTCTGCGAAGTCGACAAGAACCCGCCGTTCGACCAGGGCGAGCTGGCCGAGAAGATGGTGGCCATGGCCATGCCGGCGATTCGCGACCTGGCCGGTGGCGAGTTCAGCCTCGACATCTGCAACTGCGACCGCTCCATCGGTGCGCGCATCTCTGGCGAAATCGCCAAGCTGCACGGCAACCAGGGCATGGCCGGTGCGCCGATCACCTTCCGCTTCAAGGGCACCGCGGGCCAGAGCTTCGGCGTGTGGAACGCCGGGGGCCTGAACCTGCACCTGGAAGGCGACGCCAACGATTACGTCGGCAAGGGCATGACCGGCGGCAAGGTGACCATCGTGCCACCGGCCGGCAGCCCGTTCGAAACCCAGCACAGCGCCATTGTCGGCAACACCTGCCTGTACGGCGCCACGGGCGGCAAGCTGTTCGCCGCCGGCACCGCGGGCGAGCGCTTCGCTGTGCGTAACTCCGGCGCCCACGCTGTGGTCGAGGGCACCGGCGATCACTGCTGTGAATACATGACCGGTGGCTTTGTCTGCGTCCTGGGCAAGACCGGTTACAACTTCGGCTCTGGCATGACCGGCGGCTTCGCCTACGTGCTCGACATGGACAACAGCTTCGTCGACAAACTCAACCACGAGCTGGTGGAAATCCAGCGCATCAGTGGTGAGGCGATGGAGGCCTACCGCAGCCACTTGGCGCGGGTCCTGGGCGAGTACGTGGAGGAGACCGGCAGCGAGTGGGGGCGCGAGCTCTCGGAGAACCTGGACGACTACGTGCGGCGCTTCTGGCTGGTCAAGCCGAAGGCGGCCACGCTCAAGCAACTGCTGTCCAGCACCCGCGCCAACCCGCAGTAAAAGCAGCTGCAAGTGGCAAGCCTCAAGTTGCAAGTAAAGGCAGCTAGAGGTTTGCCCGGCTTAAGTGATCGTCTTGCGGCTTGCAGCTTGTAGCTTGCAGCTGCTGTTGAGAGGTTTTGAAAAATGGCTGAACGTCTGAGCAACGACTTCCAGTTCATCGAAGTGGGTCGTAAGGACCCGAAGAAGAAACTGCTGCGCCAGCGCAAGAAGGAGTTCGTGGAAATCTACGAACCCTTCAAGCCCGCGCAGTCCGTGGAGCAGGCACACCGCTGCCTGGGCTGCGGCAACCCGTATTGCGAGTGGAAGTGCCCGGTCCACAACTTCATCCCCAACTGGCTGAAGCTGGTCGCCGAAGGCAACATCCTCGCCGCCGCTGAACTGTCGCACCAGACCAACACCCTGCCGGAAGTGTGCGGCCGTGTGTGCCCGCAAGACCGCCTGTGCGAAGGTGCCTGCACCCTCAACGACGGTTTCGGCGCGGTGACCATCGGTTCGGTGGAGAAGTACATCACCGACACCGCCTTCGCCATGGGCTGGCGCCCGGACATGTCCAAGGTCAAACCCACCGGCAAGCGCGTCGCCATCATCGGCGCCGGCCCCGCTGGCCTGGGCTGTGCCGACGTGCTGGTACGTGCCGGCGTGACCCCGGTGGTGTTCGACAAGAACCCCGAGATCGGTGGCCTGCTGACCTTCGGCATCCCCGAGTTCAAGCTGGAAAAGACCGTGCTCAGCAACCGCCGCGAAGTCTTCACCGGCATGGGCATCGAGTTCCGCCTGAACACCGAGGTGGGCAAGGACGTCAGCATGGAGCAGCTGCTCGCCGAGTACGACGCCGTATTCATGGGCATGGGCACCTACACCTACATGAAGGGCGGCTTCCCCGGCGAGGACCTGCCAGGCGTGCATGACGCACTGGACTTCCTGATCGCCAACGTCAACCGCAACCTGGGCTTTGAAAAGTCGCCGGAAGATTTCGTCGACATGCAGGGCAAGAAGGTCGTGGTACTGGGCGGTGGCGACACCGCGATGGACTGCAACCGCACCTCGATCCGCCAGGGCGCCAAGGCGGTGACCTGTGCTTATCGCCGTGACGAAGCCAACATGCCGGGTTCGCGCAAAGAGGTGAAGAACGCCAAGGAAGAAGGCGTGAAGTTCCTCTATAACCGCCAGCCCATCGCCATCGTCGGCGAAGACAAGGTCGAAGGCGTGAAGGTGGTCGAGACCCGTCTCGGCGAGCCGGACGCCCGTGGCCGCCGCAGCCCCGAGCCGATCCCCGGCTCCGAGGAGATCCTGCCGGCCGACGCCGTGGTGATCGCCTTCGGCTTCCGCCCGAGCCCGGCACCGTGGTTCGAGCAGCATGGCATCCAGATGGACAGCCAGGGCCGCGTGGTGGCACCGGAGAAGGGCAAGTTCAAGCACCAGACCAGCAACCCGAAAGTGTTCGCCGGTGGCGACATGGTGCGTGGGTCGGACCTGGTGGTAACGGCGATCTTCGAAGGGCGCACAGCGGCTGAAGGAATCCTCGATTACCTGGGTGTGTAATTGGGCGCCTCAAAGTAGGACGGATCCTACCTAGCCCGACGAATTGTCGGGCTAGTTCCACTGCCCAATGATTCCGAGACTGGAGGTGCTCAACAAAGAGCTAACATCCAGTCAAGGAATCTGATGTATGAATAATCTGCTTCAAAAGCCGCCAATTTCTGTAATAGGCAATTATTTCCCTCCCAACAGCGTGGCGCAGGGCAATTTCGACGGTCCGATCTTCGGCTCGATCATCGAGCCGGACAGTAAGGATTTCGCCACCATCGCCGAGCTTCAGGCCCTGCTGGCCGAGGGCGAGGTGAGTTCTGCCGATCTGGTGAGGCGTGCACTCGCGCGTATCGCCGCCCTCAATGGGCAAGGCCCGCAATTGCGGGCAGTCATCGAAACCAACCCCGATGCCCTCACCATCGCCGAAACCCTCGATGCCGAGCGTGCCGGCGGCAAGTCGCGTGGCCGCCTGCACGGCATTCCCGTACTGATCAAGGACAACATCGACAGCGGCGACAGCATGCAGACCAGCGCTGGCTCGCTGGCACTGGTGGGTGAGCCGGCCCCCGCCGACGCCTACCTGGTCCAGCGCCTGCGCGCTGCGGGTGCGATCATTCTGGGCAAGGCCAATACCTCCGAGTGGATGGGCTTTCGCGACTGGACGACCCCAATGGGCTGGAGCGGTCGTGGTGGCCAGACGCAGAGCGCGTTGGGCGAGGAATTGTCCGTCTTCGGTTCCAGCGCAGGCTCCGCGGTCGCGGTCAGTGCCGGCTTCGTGGCGGCGGCCGTGGGCACTGAAACCAATGGCTCGCTGGTAGGGCCTGCATTCTTCAATCAGGTGGTGGGGCTGCGCCCCACCTTGGGCCTGCTCAGTGCGTCCGGCCTGGTGCCTTTGACCAGCAGGCAGGATACCCCGGGGCCCATGGCGCGGACGGTAACCGATGCGGCGGCCCTGCTCGATGCGATGTTTGGCCTGGACATGCCGATACCCGCGCCGGAAGGGGCACCCACCGAAATGATCGACTATGCAGGCGGCCTGGATGCCACGGCCCTGGATGGCGCCAGGCTGGGTTACCCGTTGAAGACCCCGTCTGGCACGCCGATGCTCGAGGACCCTGTGTTCGCCGCCCTTGCGCCAAGGTTGGAGAACGCCGGCGCAACGCTGATACCGATCGACTTCGAGTTCCCCGATCTGTTCCAGGCCCAGATGGCGGTGTTGAGATTCGACTTCAAACGTGAACTGGCCCAGTACCTTGGCAGCCGTACGGGCATTGGGGTCAACACGCTGGCCGATGTGATTGCATTCAACGAGGCCAATCCCGTGCCCGAGGAATATGGCCAGGCCCTGTTGGTCGGGGCCGAGGCGCTGGAGTTCGACGAGGAACTCTACACCAGCCTTGCCGGGCTGCTGCGCGGCCAGAGCCAAGCACTGATCGACGATGCGTTGGCCGAACATGAACTGACCGCCTTGGTCGACCTGCCCATGGGGCGACTGGTCGGTTATGGTGCCCAGGCGGGCTACCCCGGCCTGACGGTGCCGGCAGGGGTGGACGATACCGGCATGCTCAAAGGCCTGCACTTCAGCGGCTCGCGTTGGAGCGACCAGGCGCTGCTCTCCCTGGGGTATGCCTTCGAGAAGAGCGAGGCGTAATAGCGGCTCTGTCGGACGGACGCCGAGGCAGCGTTGTTGCCTCGGTTTTGTATACAAAAAGCCTTGATCCATGGCACCTGATAGACAAAACGCATGACCATGGCCGTGCCTTTTACGTCGGCGTCTGAGAAAATGCCCGCACTTTTTTTCCGGATGCCGACATGACTGCCCTGAAGAACGATCGTTTCCTGCGTGCACTGCTCAAGCAACCCGTAGACGTCACCCCGGTGTGGATGATGCGCCAGGCCGGCCGCTACCTGCCGGAGTACCGCGCCAGCCGCGCCAAAGCCGGCGACTTCATGAGCCTGTGCATGAACCCGCAGTTCGCCTGCGAGGTGACCCTGCAGCCGCTGGACCGCTACCCGCTGGACGCGGCGATCCTGTTCTCGGACATCCTCACCATCCCCGATGCCATGGGCCTGGGTCTGTACTTCGAAACCGGAGAAGGCCCGCGTTTCAAGAAGGTCATCAGCACCCCAGCCGACATCGAGGCGCTGCCGATCCCCGACCCACAGAAAGACCTGGGCTACGTGATGGACGCGGTCAGCACCATCCGTCGCGAGCTCAACGGCCGTGTACCGCTGATCGGCTTCTCCGGCAGCCCCTGGACCCTGGCCACCTACATGGTCGAAGGCGGCTCGTCGAAAGACTTCCGCAAGACCAAGGCCATGGCCTATGACAACCCGCAAGCCCTGCACCTGCTGCTGGACAAGCTGGCGCAGTCGGTCACCAGCTACCTCAATGGCCAGATCCTCGCCGGTGCCCAGGCCGTGCAGATCTTCGACACCTGGGGCGGCAACCTGTCGGCGGCGGCCTACCAGGAGTTTTCCCTGGCCTACATGCGCAAGATCGTCAGCGGCCTGATCCGCGAGCACGAAGGGCGCAAGGTGCCGGTCATTCTGTTCACCAAAAATGGCGGCCTGTGGCTGGAAAGCATCGCCGAGGCCGGTGCCGACGCACTGGGCCTGGATTGGACCTGCGAGATCGGCGACGCCCGCCGCCGCGTCGGTGACAAGGTGGCGCTGCAGGGCAACATGGACCCGACCGTGCTGTACGCCAAGCCCGAAGCCATCCGCAACGAAGTGGCGCGTATCCTCGCCAGCTACGGCAAGGGCAGCGGCCATGTGTTCAACCTGGGCCACGGCATCACCCCTGAAGTCGATCCGGAGCACGCTGGCGTGTTCATCAACGCCGTACACGAGCTGTCGGCGCAGTATCACCAGTAATCGTCAGGCCTATCGCGGGGCAAGCCCGCTCCCACAGTGTTCAGTGAACCTGTGGGAGCGGCGGTTCGGCGCCCCGACTTGCCCCGCGATTTTTTGCATTAAGTTTCAATTCAGCGATCGTCGGTAATCTGGTCCCATCAAAACGCAAACAGGACCCGATCACCATGAAAGCCCGTTACCTGCCCCTGATCCTCGCCCCGCTGTTCAGCACCGCTGCCCTGGCCGCCGGCTACACCGGCCCTGGCGCCCAGGCCGTGACCACCGTCGCTGCCGCCAACGACGCCGCCGACGACACCCCGGTTGTGCTGCAAGGCTTTGTGACCAAGAAGATCAACAACGATGACAAGTACGAGTTCAAGGACAACACCGGCACCATCACCGTCGAGATCGACGATGAAGACCTGCCGCCGACGCCGTTCAACGACAAGACCAAGGTCAAGCTGACCGGCGAGGTGGAGAAGCACCTGATGAGCCGTGAAGTGGATGTGGATATCGTCGAGATCATCAACTGATCCGAAGCTTCAAGCTTCAAGCTTCAAGCCTCAAGCCTCAAGCCTCAAGCTTCAAAGCGTGGGAGCGGGCTTGCCCCGCGATGGCGTCAGCAGGTGCATTCTTCGTTTGCTGATATGACGTCATCGCGGGGCTAGCCCGCTCCCACGCTTTCAAGCTGATTTCGGCGCCAACTTGCTCAAGTGCAGCGCCACCAGCAGGGCCACTGCCAACAGGCTGCCGATGAACAGCCCAATGCCATTCCAGCCCCACTGGTGCCAGAACACCCCGCCCGCTGTCCCCGCTACGCTCGACCCCGCGTAATAGCAGAACAGGTACAGCGACGACGCCTGCCCCTTGGCTTTAAGCGCTCGCCGGCCAATCCAGCTACTGGCCACCGAATGCGCGCCGAAGAAACCAAAGGTGAACACCAGCATGCCGACGATGATCAGCGCCAGCGGGCTGGCCAGGGTCAGCAGCAGGCCGCCGGCCATCACCAGGATGCTGGCCCAGAACACCTTGCGCCGTCCCAGCTTGTCGGCCAGCGCGCCAACCTGCGCCGAGCTGTAGATCCCTGACAGGTAGACCACCGAGAGCAGGCCAACCAGCGCCTGGTTCATGTGATAAGGCCCGGCCAGCAGGCGGTAGCCGATGTAGTTGAACAGGGTGACGAAGGCACCCATCAGCAGGAAGGCTTCGAGGAACAGCCAGGGCAGCCCGGCGTCCTTGAAATGCATGACGAAGCCGTCCAGCAGGCTGCGCGGGTTCATGGCCTGGGGGCGGAAGTTGCGCGACTCGGGCAGCACCTTCCAGAACACCACGGCCGCCGCCAATGCCAGGCCACCGATCACCAGCATCGCCGTGTGCCAGCTGACGAAGTCGATCAGCACCCCGGTGATCAGCCGCCCGCTCATGCCGCCGATGGCGTTGCCGCCGATGTACAGGCCCATGGCCAGGCCGATGTGCTGGGGGTGGATCTCCTCGCTCAGGTAGGTCATCGCCACCGCCGCCAGGCCACTCAGCGCCAGGCCCACCAGCGCGCGGCTGGCCAGCACCAGCTCCCAGCTCGGCATCACCGCGCTGGCCAGGGTGGCCAGGGCCGCGCATAGCAGGGCGCAGACCATCACCGGCTTGCGCCCGATACGGTCGGAAATCGGCCCGGTGACCAGCAGCCCGATGGCCAGCATGGCGGTGGACACCGACAACACCAGGCTGCTCTGCGCCGCGTTGATGGCGAACTCCTGGGACAGCAGCGGCATCATCGGCTGCACGCAATACAGCAGGGCAAAGGTGGCGAAGCCGCCGCTGAACAGCGCCAGCACGGTTTTCATGAAGGCGGGCGTGCCTTTCTCGATCCAGATGTCGTTGAAGGCAGGTTCAGGTTCGACGGGCAGGGGGGCGACGGCGGATCTCACGGAGGGTACCTCGGGGCGTTGCGATGGAAAAATCATATAGCTGGCTAATGATTAGATCCAATATATTGTTCGACCTGTTTAAGACGTTTCACGACCTGTTCGGAGCCGATCATGGAGCTGCGTCACCTTCGTTATTTCATCGCCGTGGCCGAAGAGCTGCACTTCGGCCGCGCCGCCCAGCAACTGGGCATCTCGCAACCACCGCTGAGCCAGCAGATCCAGGCCCTGGAGCAGGAGCTGGGCGCGCGGCTGTTCGAACGCACCAACCGTCGGGTCGAGCTCAGCGAGGCCGGGCGGCTGTTCCTCGACGAAGCCCGCCAGGTGCTGGCCCAGGTGGAAAAGGCCGCCGACGTGGCCCGGCGTGCGCAACTGGGGGAGCTGGGTGAGCTGAAGATCGGCTTCACCTCCTCGGCGCCCTTCACCTCGAAGTTGCCCAAGGCGCTGCACGCGTTCCGCCAGCAGTTCCCGGCGGTGCACCTGAACCTCAAGGAAATGAGCAGCCGCGATGTCGCCGAAGCGGTGCTCGACGAGTCCATCGAAGTCGGCCTGATGCGGCCGATGCCCCTGCCCCAGGGGCTGGAGGTCAACGAATTGCTGCGCGAGCCGTTGGTGGCGGTGATCAATGCCTCCCACCCGCTGGCCGCAGGCAGCGAGCAGGGCCTGTACATGCAGGCACTGGCCGACGAGCCGTTCGTGTTCTTCCCGCGCAGCTACGGCAGCGGCCTGCACGCGCAACTGCTGAGCCTGGCGCGCCAGGCCGGCTTCAGCCCGCACTTCGCCCAGGAAGCGGGTGAGGCGATGACCATCATCGGCCTGGTGTCGGCGGGGTTGGGTGTGTCGGTACTGCCAGCATCGTTCCAGCGCATGCGCATCGACGGGGTGGTCTACAGGACCTTGCTGGACGAGGGCGCCGACACCGCCGTGTGGCTGGTGCGGCGTGTCGGCGAGGGCTCGGCGATGGCGCGCGCCTTCGCCGAACTGCTGGGCGGGCAGCGGATCACGCCACCCGCCTGAGCCGGTCAGTCGACGTGGGCCAGCTCGCCGCGCAGGGCCACCGCGCTGACCAGCATGCCGGCGCGGCACTGGAACTTCTCCGGGTCCTTGTACAGGTCGCGCTGGTCGACGCTGGCGATGTTCACCACGGCGTTGGCGTCAGCTTCCTGGGCGGCACGCTGCAGGGTTGCCAGCGCCGATTGCAGGGCCCAGAAGCAGGCCTCGCTGTCGCTCTTGTTGCTGCCGTTGGTCTTGCGGCTACTGCTCACCGTGCGCAGGGTGCGCACCGAGGTCGGCAGTGCTTCGCCGGCCAGGTAGAACTTCACGCTGCCGTCGAGCAGGCCGGCTTCGGTGGCGCGTTTCACACCCTCGCGAAAGCTCAGGTAGGTCGGTCCGTCGACGCCCTGGTTGACGATGCCCAGCGCGTTGACCGCTTCGATGTCCGGATTGAACGACAGCTCCTTGAGCACGTTGTCGCGCAGGCGGTTGATCCAGCGGTTGTAGTTGCCGTGGATCTTGCCGTCCTTGTAGTCCAGGCCCCAGCTGCTGCGGTAGACGATCTGGAACTCGGTGGGGCTGTAGGGGATATCGACCTCGGCGTGGTGGCGGCCGCGCACGGTGATGGCCGCCTTGACCATGCCCGGGCGCACCGACTGGACGACCCACTGGCGGTCGTTGAGCGCGGTGACGATTGCCCGTTTCATCTGGTCGTCGCTGAAGTTCAGGCTGCTGGCGAAGTCTTCCTTGGCGTTGTACACCGGCTTGCTGGTGCACCCGGTGAAGATCAGGGCCATGGCCAGCAAGGCGAGGGTGCGGTGAATCCGAGTCATTCCTTTCACTCCGTGGTTTTGCGTGTCAGCGCCAGCGGCGGAAGATCAACGAGGTGTTGACGCCGCCGAAGGCAAAGTTGTTGTTCATCACGTATTCGTGGCCCATGGCGCGGAAGGCGCCTTGCAGGTAGTCGAGCTCGCCGCACTGCGGGTCGACCTTGTCGAGGTTGAGCGTGGGGGCGTACTGCTCGCGGTTCATCATCTCGATGCTGAACCAGGATTCCAGGGCGCCGCAGGCACCCAGGGTGTGGCCCAGGTAGCTCTTCTGCGAGCTGATCGGCATGTGCGGCCCGAACAGGCTGCTGGTGGCCAGGGTCTCGGCGATATCGCCCTGCTCGGTGGCGGTGCCATGGCCATTCACATAGCCGATCGCCTCGGGTGCCAGGCCCGCGTCTTCCAGCGCCAGTTCCATGGCCCGGCGCATGGTCACCTGCTCGGGCCGGGTGATGTGCTGACCGTCGGCATTGCTGCCAAAACCCACCACTTCGGCGTGGATCCGCGCGCCACGGGCCAGGGCATGCTCCAGCTCTTCGAGCACCAGCATGCCGCCGCCCTCGCCGATCACCAGGCCGTCGCGGTCGAGGTCGTAGGGGCGTGGGCTCAGGTGCGGGGTGTCGTTCTTCAGGCTGGTGGCATAGAGTGCGTCGAACACCATGGCCTCGGTGGGGCACAGCTCTTCGGCACCGCCGGCGAGCATCAGCGGCAGGCGTCCGAACTTGATCGCTTCATAGGCATAGCCGACACCCTGGCTGCCGCTGGTGCAGGCGCTGGAGGTGGGGATCAGGCGCCCGGTCAGGCCGAAGTAGATGCTGATATTGGCCGCTGTGGTGTGCGGCATCATGCGCACGTAGGAGTTGGCGTTGAGCCCCTCCGAGGTGGAGTTGAGCAGCATGTTGCCGAAGGTCTTGATCTCGTCGGTGCTGCCGGTGGACGAACCGCAGGCCACGCCCATGCGCCCGTCACGGATGCTCGGGTCGTCGAGCAGCCCGGCGTCGGCCAGCGCCCGCTCGGCCGCGGCCACCGCCAGGCGCGACACCCGGCCCATGCTGCGCAGTTGCTTGCGGGTCCAGTGCGCGGGCACCTGGAAGTCATCGATGGGCCCAGCCAGGCGGGTGTTGAGCTCGGCGTAACGGTCCCATTCGTCCATGCGGCGGATGCCGCTGCGCCCGGCGGCGAACTGCGCGGCGATGCTCTCCCAGTCGTTGCCCAGGGCGGTAATGCCGGCCATGCCGGTGACCACGACGCGGCGCATCAGCACAGCCCTCCATTGACCGCCAGCACCTGGCGGGTGATATAGGCCGCCTCGGGCGACATCAAAAAATTCACCGCGCCGGCTACTTCTTCCGGGGTGCCCATACGCCCGGCCGGGATCATCTTCAGCAGTTCATCGACCGGCACGTTTTCGTCGAGCATGGCCGTGTCGATCAGGCCGGGGGCCACGCAGTTGACCGTGATGCGGCGCTTGCCCAGCTCGATCGCCAGGGCCTTGGCGGCACCGATCAGGCCGGCCTTGGAGGCGCTGTAGTTGACCTGGCCGCGGTTGCCGATCAGCCCCGACACCGAGGTGATGCAGACGATACGCCCCGGCGCGCGGCGGCGGATCATCGGCATCGTCAGCGGGTGCAGGACGTTGTAGAAACCGTCGAGGTTGGTGCGCATCACCTGGTCCCAGTCATCGTCGGTCAGCGCCGGGAAGGCGCCGTCGCGGGTCAGCCCGGCATTGCACACCACGCCGTAGTAGGCGCCGTGGGCTTCGACATCGGCTTCCAGCACTGCCTTGCAACTGGCGCGATCGGCCACGTCGAACTGCAGCACCCGGGCCTGCTGGCCGAGTGCGCGCACTTCGGCGGCCACGGCGTCGGCCTCGGCACGGCCGCTGCGACAATGCAGCACCAGGTCGAAGCCGGCCTGTGCCAGGCGCAGGGCAACGGCCCGACCGATGCCACGGCTGGAGCCGGTAACGAGAATGCTGTCAGTCATGCTGTGGTTCCTCTGGGCCGGTTTCGGCCAGGTAGCGGTCGGGCTGTGGCGGGCGGTATACATTCAGGCGGGCCGTGGCATGGATGCCGGGGCCGCGCAGGTGGCATTCGAACACCCCCATGCCGTTGTCGTCTTCCAGCGAGCGCTGCGCGTGGATCAGCAGTTCGGCGCCGGCGGGGAAGTGCTCGACGGCGCATTCGAACTTGCGCGTGCCGAGCAGAAAGCCCAGCTCCACCGGTAGGCCCAGGCGACGGGCGCGGCAGCCGGCGAAGGCGGCCACGCTCTGGGCCATCAGCTCCAGGCCCAGCCAGGCCGGCAGGCTGCCGTCGGCGCGATTGAACAGGCCGCCCGGGCGCACCGTGGTGCGGGTGTGGATCTGCTCGTCGTCGCAGCTGTCGATCTGCTCGATGAGGATCATGTCACCGGCATGGGGCAGCAGCTCGGCCAGGGGCCAGGGGATCATGGGGCGTCTCCGAGAATCAGGCTGACATTGTTGCCGCCAAAGGCGAACGAGTTGCTCATCAGGTAACGCGCGCGCTCCAGCGCAAGCCGTTGGTTGCCATCGACCAGCGCCAGGGCCGGCAATCCCGGGTCCTGCTGGCCGTCCCAGGCATGTGGCGGCAGCAGGCCCTGCGGGTTGTGCCCGCTCAGGGCCAGCCAGCAGAACGCCGCTTCCAGCGCGCCGGCAGCGCCCAGGGTGTGACCGGTCATGGGCTTGCTCGACGAGCAGGGCAGGCCGGCGCCGAACAGGCTGTGCACGGCCAGGGCCTCCATGGCGTCGTTGTGCACGGTGGCGGTGCCGTGCAGGTTCAGGTAGTCGATCTGCGCTGGCGCAAGGCCGGCATTGTCCAAGGCTTTGCCCATGGCCTGCAAGGCGCCTTTGCCGGTGGGCTCCGGCGCCGAGATATGGTGGGCGTCGGAGCTGGCGCCGGCGCCCAGCAGCGCGATACGCGGGCCTTGCAGGTTGGCCTCGCGGGTCATCAGAAACAGCGCCGCGCCTTCGCCGATGTTGATGCCGGCGCGGTTGCGCGAGAACGGGTTGCAGCGGGTGTCGCTGACCGCCTCCAGGGCACTGAAACCGTTGAGGGTCAGGCCGCACAGGCTGTCGACGCCGCCGCACAGCACCGCGTCGCACAGCCCCAGGTCGAGCAGCCGGCGCGCGCTCATCAGCGCCCGGGCGCTGGAGGTGCAGGCGGTAGAAATTACATAGGCCGGGCCGCTCAGTTGCAGCCAGTCGGCGAGGAAGTTGGCCGGGGCGCTGAGCTCTTGCTGGGCGTAACGGTAGCCCTCGGGAAAGCGCTGCTCGCGCAGGTAGTGGGCGATGCCGTCGCTGGCCTCGGCGATCCCCGAGGTGCTGGTGCCCAGCACCACGCCGAGCCGATGGGCGCCGTGGCGCTCGATCGCTTCACGGATAGCCGGTTCGATCTGCAGCGCGGCGCTGTACAGCAGCTGGTTGTTGCGGCTGTGGTGTTCCGCCAGCGGCAGCTCGGGCAGCGGGGTAGCGACGGCGCCCACCGGCAGGCTGCGCGCGGGCACCCAGCCCGCTTGCGACAGCATGCCCGAACAGTCGCCGGCAAATAGCCGGCGGGCGATATCGGCCTGGTCGTGGCCGAGGGCACAGACCAGGCCCAGGGCATTGAGATAGGCGCTCATGGGGTGTTCTCGTCGGGCAACGGGCTGACGTGATAACGCAGCCCTTGGCCCAGGTTCAAGGTAAAGGTATCGGCGCCCTGATAGCGCACCTGCCAGCGCTCGCCGAGCCAGCGTCGGTCATCCTGCTGGCGGGCCTGGGGGTAGGCCTGTGGCAGTTGCTGCGCCGGGGTCAGGGCGAACAGCACGGCGGCGAACAGTTCGCGCGCCGCCGGGTTCGGCGGTAGCAGCCCGTCGGCCTGCCACTGCTGGCCATCGAGCAGCTGGCGGGCCTGGGGGATGCCCAGCAGATCGAGCAGCGACCAGCGCAGGCGGGTGTCTTCGCGCTGGATCACCAGCAGCCAGTCCTGGCGTTGCCCGGCCTGCTCCCGTTCGACGTGCAACTGGCGTGGCAGTTCCAGCGCGGGCGCTTGCTCAGGCAAGGGCGGTCGCGCGGCGCAGGCACCGAGCAGCAGGCAGCAGAGCATGGCCAGCAAGGCTTTCATGGGGTCTCCTGCGCTTTGCGCGCGACCACGTTGAGCAAGGTCTCTTCGCGTTGCCCGACCGGCGGTGGGTTACGCAGCCCGAAGCGTTCGAGCAGACCGAAGTCCTTGGCGCGGCTCCACCACAGGTACGGGTACGAGACATGCCGTGGCGCAAACTCGAAGCCTTGGGCGCTGAGCATCTGCAGGTAGCCCTTGGCACTCTTCTGAACATGCATCGGGTGGCGGAACAGCCAGCGGATCACCCAGGTATCGATATACGCCTCGGTGGACTCGGCGAACAGCAGGTAGCCGCCCGGCTTGAGCACCCGGTGGAATTCAGCCAGGGCTTTTTCCTGTTCCACCAGGTGGTGGAAGGTCTGGTGGCAGAACAGGATATCGACGCTGGCGTCGGCGTAGGGTAGCGCGGCGCAGTCGCTGCCATGCAGTTCCACCGCGATGCCCAGGCGTTCGGCCTCGGCGGCGCTGAGCGCCAGGCTGTGCGGGTCGGCGTCGGTGCCCAGCAGGCGCGAAGGGGCGAACACCTGGTGCAGGTGACGGAACGACTTGCCCTGGCCGCAGCCGACATCCAGCAGCACCGGCGCGGCCGGCGGGTTGCCGTCGAACAGCCGGCGCAGGTCGTTGATTGCCACCCGCAGCACATGGTGCTGCCAGGTGTGGCTGCGCAGGAACCAGAACCCGAAACGGGTTTCCTCGACATAGGTGTCGCTGAAAAAGGCCTTGGACGTGCTGCTGTTCATGGCGGTGGATGCGCTCCTTCGCGGGGGGCGGCCCAGGGGGCCAGCAGGAAACTGAAAGCCAGGCCCAGGCTTACCGCCAGGCCGAAGTTGCTGACTGCCGGGGTGCTCGACAACGCCAGCAGGCCGAACGACAGCCAGGTGGTCACTGCCGCCAGCAGGGTGCCCAGCAGGCTCACGGCGGCGCCGCCGATGCGCTCGTGCATGAGGATGGCGTAGTCGACGCTGATGGCCGTCACCAGCAGCAGGCCGAACAGGCTGAACAGGGTCAGCGGCTGGCCCAGCCAGCCGAGGCTGGCCAGGCTGCATAGTGCCGCCAGCAGCGGCAGGGCGACGATGCGCAGGGCGCCGCGCAGGCCGAACGGCAGCACCAGCAGCACCACGATCAGCAGGCACGACAACAGCTTGAGTTCGGCGGCGCTGAGCTGGGTGGCGGCGAACAGCTGGTTCAGCTCGCTGAGGCGGTCGACCAGTTGCACGCCGGGCAGGTCGTCGGTCTGCAGGCGCAGCAAGGCGGTGTCGCCCAGGCCTTGCAGACTGACGATGGCGGCCACGCCATCGCCGTCCGGGCCCAGCCACAAGGGCCGCCAGGCTTCGCCCAGCGGGCCGGCCAGCACTTGGTCGATGCTTTGCGGCGGCAGCTGTTGCAGGTGCTGGAGCTCGCCTGCCAGCGCGGCCTCGGGCACGCCGAGTGCCAGCAAGGGTTGCCAATGTGCTGGCAACTGGCCGAGGGCCTGTTGCAGCTGGGCCTGTTGCGCAGGGCTGGCGAGCAGCTGGCTGAGGCTCATGTAGCCCTTGAGCTTGCCCAGCTCGACCAGTTCGCCCAGCTTGCCGCTCAGCGCCTGCAGGCGTGCGAGCAGTTGCTGCGGATCGTTGCCGCGCACCAGGTAGAACTGGCTGGTGGGCTGATAGCCGGTGATGCGCGCCACGGCCTGGGCCTCTTGCAGCAACTGCGGCGGGCTGCCGACCCACTGGCGGATGTCGTTGCGGCTGTCCAGGCGCCACAGGCCGGCGGCGCAGAACAGCAGCACCAGGATCAGCAGCACCGCGCTCGGCACCTTGGCCAGCAGGCGTTCACGCAGCCTGGTCAGGGATTGCGCGATGCGCAGCGGCCACTGCGCCGGGCGCAACTCGACGCCTGCAAGCAGCGCGGGCAGCAGGCACACCGCGCCGAGGTAGGCGCCCAGCAGCCCGGCGGCGGAAAACGCGGCGATCTGGGTCAGCGCCGGGAACGGCGTGAACGCCAAGGCCAGGTAGCCGATGACGCTGGTCGCCAGGCTCAGGCTCAGCCCCGGCAAGGTCAGGCGCAGGGCCGGCCAGCTGTGCCAGGGCTTGAGGCTCCAGCTCTTGGACAGGTAGTGCAGCGGGTAATCCACCGCCACGCCGATCAGGCTCGAGCCCAGCACCAGGGTCATCACATGCATCTGCCCGAACAGCGCCACGCACACCACCGCGCCGAACAGCATGCCCACCAGCACCGGCACGAAGGCCAGCAGCACGCGCCAGCGCCGGAAGGCCAACAGCAACAGCAGCAGGATGCCCAGTGTGGCGCCACCGCCGACCCAGGTGATCTCGCGGCTGGCCTGCTGCTGGCCGGCGGCGGCGTACAGCAGGCCGCTGGCCGCCAGCAGCCGGGCACCGTGCTGGTCGGCGTCGAGGCGGCTGGCTGCGAGCAGCTCGGCCACCTGCAATGGCAGGTGCATGTCGAAGGCGTTGCCCTGGGTGCGTGCCCGCAGCAGTACCCACTGCTGGCCGTCGGCCTCGGCGACCAGCGCACCGCTGGCGGTATCCAGCTGCACGTTGACCGGCATCGGCTGGCTGTTCTGGATGCGCCCGGTCAGGCCCAGCCAGTCGTCCTGGCTGGGTACCAGGCTGAAACCGGCGAAGGGGTCGAACAGGCTTTTCACGCGCTGTTCGATGAAGGCCTGGGGCTGGGTGATCAACTGCTCGCGGTCGTTCGCCGAGAGCAGGGCCAGGCGGCCTTGCAGCAGTTGCGCGCGCAATGCCGACAGGTCGGTCTGCAGGCTCCACTGGACCTTTTCAAACAGGCCACTGGCTTGCCATTGCGTGGCCAGGCGCTCGGTCAGGGCCAGTGCCTGTTCACGTTCGGGGTGGCCTACCAGCACCAGAATTTCGCGGTTGAGCGGCTCTTGCATGCGCTGTTCGGCCCGCAAGACCTGCGGGTCCTGGGTGGCGCCGGGCACCAGGGTCATCAGGTCGGCCGACAGCGGCGCGCCGCGGTGCCACTGCCAGCCGGCGATGGCCAGCATCACCAGCAGCAAGCCGAGGAACAGGCGCGGCAGCAGGCGTTCAGTCGGCAAAATCGCTGCGCTCCGTGTCGCTCAGGGCCGCTGCGGCGGTGCTGGCCGGCATGCGCAGCACGGTGCTGTCGCCCTGGGTTTCGCTCAGCTCGATGCGCTCCACATACTGCCCGCCGGCGATGTCGATGCGGTTGAACACCTGTTTGAGCAGCAGCGAGCGCGGCGTCAGGCGCAGTTGCCAGTGCCCGGCGTCGCCGGACAGGGCCAGTTCGAAATCACGTTGCAGGCCACTGCTGTCGCCCTGCAGCACGGCGAAGAACAGGCGGTTCTGCTCGGCCCCGGCGCTGCGGCTGGGCAGGGTTTGCCAACCGTTCGGGTCGCGCCGGGCGATGCCTTTGGCGTCGATGCGGTAATCCTGGCGCAGCGGGGTGTCCAGCAGCCACAGCAGGCCGTGGTCACGGGCGAGAACGAAGCGACCCTTGCTCAGCAGCGGCTGGGGCAGGGCGCGCAGGTGTTTTTCCTGGATGAACGGGCCCTTGACCACGGCGGGCTGGCTGAGCTGCTTTTGCAGGTCGTCGAGGCTGAAGGCCAGGGTCAGGGGGCTGGCGAGCAGCAGGCCGAGCGTGATGAGGAAGCGGGCCGCGTTGCGGCCCATCGCCGGCAAGCCGGCTCCCACAGGAACCGCGCAGCCTTTGTGGGAGCTGGCTTGCCAGCGATGAGGCCAGAGCAGGCGACTCATGACAGCACCTTGGCAACCGCATCGAGCATCGCCTGCGGCGAGGCCAGTTGCATCTCGCCGCTGTCGATATGCACGGCTACCTGCACGGTGCTGGCACGGGTCATGCGCTCGCCGGTTTCGGCATCGCTGATCAGGTAATGGATCTTCAAGCGGTTCTCCCACTCCACCAGGCTGGCGCGTACGGTCAGGCGCTGGCCGAAGGTGGCACCGCGGATGTAGCGCAGCTGCAGGTCGATCACCGGCCAGTGATAACCGGAGGCCTGCATGCCGCGGTAATCGTGCTGCAGGCGTTCGAGCAAGGCGCAGCGGGCGACTTCCAGGTACTTGACGTAATGCCCGTGCCAGACGATGTGCATGCTGTCCACATCGAAGAACGGCACGACGATCTCGCTGTCGACGTGAAACACCCCGGGGTTACGCATGCAGCCTCCAGTGGCGCTGGCCGATACGGGTCAGGCACAGGCGCAGGTCGTGTTCCAGGGCGCGGTCCTCGATCACCGGGGCGAAGTCGGCCAGCAGCAGTTGGTGCATCTGTTCGAGCGCGGGCGGCAGAGGCCGGGCGTCGGCCTGGCGGCCACGCAGCCAGACGCCCTGGTTGGCCGCCAGCAAGGTGGCGGCGGCGACCTGCTCGGTCAGCTCCAGCACCCGCAGGGCATCGCGCGCGGCAATGGTGCCCATGCTCACCTTGTCCTGGTTGTGGCATTCGGTGGAGCGCGAGAACACGCTGGCCGGCATGGTCTGCTTGAGGGCTTCGGCGGTCCAGGCGCTGGCGCCGATCTGCACGGCCTTGAAACCGTGGTTGAGCATGGCCCGCTCGGCCTCGGCGCCGGACAGGTTGCTCGGCAGGCCGTGGTTGTAGCGCACGTCCACCAGCAGCGCGAGCTGCCGGTCGAGCAGGTCGGCGACGTTGGCCACCAGGGTTTTCAGGCTGTCCATGGCGAAGGCGATATGCCCGCCGTAGAAGTGCCCGCCGTGCAGCACGCGCTCGGCGTCGCCGTCGATGATCGGGTTGTCGTTGGCGCTGTTCAGTTCGGTTTCGATGAAGCCGCGCAGCCAGCCCAGGCTGTCGGCCAGCACGCCGAGCACATGGGGCGCGCAGCGCAGCGAGTAGCGGTCCTGCAGGCGGTGCAGCGACGGCAGCGGCGCGTCGATGGCCAGGTCCTGGCGCAGCCAGGCGGCCACCTGGGTCTGGCCCGGGTGCGGCTTGGCGGCGAACAGGCGCTCGTCGAAGTGCTCCGGGTTGCCCTGCAGGGCGATCACGTTGAGCGCGGTGATGCGCGTGGCCAATTGCAGCAGGTAGTCGGCGCGGGCGAAGGCCAGGCAGGCCAGGCCGGTCATTACCGCGGTGCCGTTCATCAGCGCCAGCGCTTCCTTGGGGCGCAGCACCAGCGGCTGCCAGCCCAGCTCGCGGTGCACCTCGGCACTGCTGCGGCGCTCGCCCTGATACAGCACCTCGCGCTCGCCGGAGAGGGTGGCGGCCACGTAGGACAGCGGCGTCAGGTCGCCGCTGGCGCCCACCGAGCCCTCTTCGGGGATCAGCGGCAGGATGTCGTGTTCGAGGAACAGTTGCAGGCGCTCCAGCAGTTCCATGCGCACCCCCGACACGCCATGGCTCAGCGAGCGCAGGCGCGCCGCCAGCACCGCGCGGGTGGCCGCTGCATCGAGCAGGCGGCCCAGGCCGCAGCCGTGGAAGGTGTACAGGTGACGCGGCAGGCTTTCGACATGCTCCAGCGGCACGGCCACCACGCAGGAGTCGCCGTAACCGGTGGTGACCCCATAGATCACCCCTTCCTGGTCGAGCAGGGTGTCGAGAAAGCGTGCGCCACGGGCGATGCGCTCGCGGTACTCGGCATCGTCCTGCAGGCGGCTGGCGGCACGGCGCTCGGCCACGGCCAGCACGTCCTCGATGGCCAGCGGCGCTTCGCCGAAGGTGACAGGCTCATGGGGTTGCATCGTCATCGCTCTTCCAGAAAGGGTAGAAATTGAACCACTGCAGTGGCGCCTGGCGGCAGTAATGGGCCAGGCGTTCGGCGTAGCGGGCCGTCCATTGCTGGATCACCTGGTCACGCTCGGCACGCCGCCATTGCAGCTGTGCGGCGAAAGGTTCCAGGGTGATCTGGTAGCGGCCGTCGAGCTTGAGGCAGAACAGCAGGTTGACCGGGCAGCCGAGCAGCCCGGCCAGCAGCCACGGGCCTTGCGGGAACGCGGCCGGCTGGCCGAGAAAGTCCACGCTGGCGGTGCGCGCGCCATGCAGCGGCACGCGGTCGCCGGCGATCGCCAGCCACTCGCCACGCTCCAGGCGTTGCGAGAGCTGCAGCATGATCGCCGGGTCCAGCTCGCTGACCTGGATCAGCCGCAGGTGGGTGGCCCCGGCCTCGCCGAGCAGGCGGTTGAACTGCTCGGCATGGCGGGTATGCACCAGCACGTTCATGGTCACCTGCTCGCCCAGTTCGGCCAACGCCCGACACACCTCGAGGTTGCCCAGGTGGGCGCCCACCAGCAGTTGCCCGCGCTCGCCGCGCAGCTGCCCGCGCAATCCGGCTGGGTCGACGATATCGATGTCTTCCAGGCGCAGGCGGCCGTTCCACACGTCGAGCTTGTCCAGCAGGGCGTCGGCGAAGGCCATGAACTGGCGAAACACCTGCCACTGGCTGGGCGCTGGCGTGTGCCCTGCGCTCCAGCGGTGCAGGCGCTGCTGGTACTGCCAGGCGCTGCGCCGGGCGCGGCGGCCGAACAGGAAGAAGTAGGCGACGATCACATGGATCAGCGGGCTGAGCAGCCGGCGCCCGAGCAGGCGTGCCAGTAGCGCGGTCAGCTGCATCAACCGGAAGCTGCCGCGCTCGCGTTGCGCGGCCCAGTGCTGCTCGCTCATCGGCGCCACCGGCGCCATAGGATCAGTGGGCTGCGCAGGAGCATGCCGAAGAACAGCTTGGCGTGCATCTTCGAGATCAGCGCGTTGTCGTGCACCAGGCGAAAGTGCGACAGGCCGTCCTGCGGGTAGCGCACCCGGGTCGGCAGCCAGCGCATCGGCTGGTTGCGCCAGGCCAGGCGCACCAGGATCTCGGGGTCGAAGTCCATGCGTTTGCCCAGTTGGACGCTGTCGATCAGCGCCAGGGTTGGCGGCAGCGGGTAGACGCGAAAGCCGCACATCGAATCGGGAATGGCCAGCGACAGGCTGTTGATCCACACCCATACATGGGTGAGGTAGCGGGCATACAGACGACCCTTGGGCACACTGGCGTCGTACTGTGGATAACCGCACACCAGCGCCTGTGGATAAACCTGCGACTGGGCCAGGAAGTGGCCGACATCGGCCAGGTCGTGCTGGCCGTCGGCGTCCACCTGCAGGGCGTGGCTGAAGCCCAGCCGCGCGGCCTCGCGCAGGCCGGCCATCACCGCGCCGCCCTTGCCCTGGTTGACCGCCAGTTGCACCAGGTGCACATCCTCGCGCTCGGCCAGCTGGCGCAGCACCTTGGCGCACGGCGCATGGCTGGCGTCATCCACCAGCACGCAAGGCAGGCCGGCGCGCAGCAGGTCGTCGACCACCTTGGGCACGGCCTGTTCGTGGTTGTACACCGGGATCACCGCGCAGGGTTTATGCACTGGCGGCCTCCAGCAGGATGCGGCCGCTGGCGCAGGCTTGGCCGGCGCGGGTGTAGCTGAAGTACAGCTTGCTGCGGTCCGGCTCGAAGCGCAGGTCCAGCTGCAGTGTGTCGCCGGGGCGCACCAGTTGCTGGAACTTGAGCACTTCCATGCCGGCGAAGCGCAGGTTGGCGGCCAGCAGGGGTGCAGCGAGGGCGATGGCCCAATCGAGCTGGACCACGCCGGGCAGTACCGGGGTCTGCGGGAAATGGCCGGTGAAGCAGGGCAAGTCCAGCGGCACGGCCAGGCGCAGTTGCAGCTGGTTGCCTTCACGGGCCTGTTCCAGCACCTCGGGGGCCTGGCTGCGAGCGGCCAGCAGCAACGCCGTGACCTCGGCCTGGGGCAGCTTGCCCTGGGCGTTGCACGGCAGCTGGCGCAGCAGGCGCCAGCGCCGGGGCAGGGCGATGGCCTCGCAGTGTTCGGCCAGGTGCGCACGCAGGCCCTCCAGCAGTGCGCGGCGCCCCTGGTTACGCAGCGCATGCAGGCCTTCGGCGCTTGGCACCAGCAGGGCACCGAGGAAGGCGCGACCTTCTTCGATCACCCCCAGGCGCGCCTCGGCGACCCAGGCGTGGGCGCACAGGGCCTGTTCGAGCATGGGCAGGGAAATGCGTTTTTCTTCCAGCTTGACGGTGCGGTCGAGGCGGCCGAGCAGTCGAAAGCGCCCGTCGCTGGCGAACTCGGCGGCATCGGCGCTTTGCTCGACGTGGCCGGCAGGCAGGTAGGGCGAGGCGATGCGCAGGGCGCCGTCGGCATCCTGGCTGAGTACCACGCCGGCGAACGGCTGCCACAGGGCTTCACCCTGGCGCCAGGCGATGCCGCCGGTTTCGGAGCTGCCGAGGATTTCCGTGGGCCACTGGCCGAGGCGCTGGTGCAGGCGTTCGGCGGCTTCGGCGGGCAGTTCGCCGCCGGAGGAGAATACCCGTCGCACCGTGCTCAGCCCGGGCCAGTCGAGGTTGTCGCCCATGCGCTTGAGCAGCGCCGGGCTGGCCACCCAGGCGAACGCCGGGTGTTCGCGGCTGGCGCGTTGCAGGTCTTCGGGGAACGGCTGGGCCCTGCGGGCGAAGCCGCGACCGGCGCACAGCGGCCACAGCACGCGGAACAAAAGGCCGTAGATGTGCTGGGTGGCGACGCTGCCGAGGATGTGCGCATCGCCCAACGATGCGCCCCACAACTGCTCCAGGGCGATGACTTCGTTGGCCAGTTGGCGCAGGCATTTGTCGATGCGCTTGGGCTCGCCGCTGGAGCCCGAGGTGCACAGGCTGATGCGGCATAGGTCCGGGTCGAGGTCGGCGCTGGCCAGTGGTTCGCCCAGCAGGTCGTCGAGTTGTGGGTCGCCCGGCTGGTCGCTGAGCCACAGGTCGACCTGGGCCTGCCAGCGGGCGCGGGTCTGCGCTTGCAGGTCGGCGGTCAACAGCACCTGCGCCCCGGCGCGCCAGGCGCCGAGCAGGGCGATGGCCAGCGTCGCTGCGTCATCCACATGCACCGCCAGGCGTTGCACGCCCCGGGCTTGCAGGCCACCGGCCAGGCGCAGGGCTTGCCGGCACAGCGCGGCGTGGTCCAGGGCCGGCGCCTCGGTCACCGGGCGTGACGTGGCCAGCGGGCGCAACAGGTGTTCGAGGTTGATCCAGTTCATGAGCGTCCTCGCACACGTTGACGTATCAGCCATTCCACGGCGAACAGCAGGCCCATCGCGGCGTAGGCGATCAGGCCGTTGTACAGGGTCCACCAGGCCAGCGGCGCCCACAGGGTCAGGCCGGCGGCGATCAGGCCGTTGACCAGGAAGAACAGGCACCAGGCCTGGGTCACCCGCCGCGTGTAGCGCACCGCCGCCGGTGGCAGTTCGGGTTCGCGCAGCCGCGCCAGGCGCTCGGCCATTGGCATGCCCTGCAGCAGGCTGCTGCCGAACAGGCCGAGTAAGAAGGCGCTGATCAGCACGGGGTACCAGCGCAGCAGTTGCGCGCTGTCGGACAGCGCCAGCAGCGCGCAGAAACCCAGCGCCGCCAGCGCCATCCACAGGCCGCCGGGGCGTTGTGGCGCGCTCAGTGCGCGGGCCAGCCACAGGCCGCCGAGCAGCAGGGCGAACTGCCACGGGGCGAAGTGGCCCAGGCCGTAGTGCACGGCAAACGGATACAGCACGCCGGCCAGCAGCAGGCCGAGGCCGACCAGGCGTTTCATGCCGCGCTGTTTACCAGGCGATGAACCGCTTCGACCACATCGTTGACGGTGCGTACCGACTTGAAGTCCTCGGCGCTGATCTTCTTGCCGGTCTTGCGCTTGATGTGATCGAGCAGGTCGATGGCGTCGATGCTGTCGATTTCCAGGTCCTGGTACAGGTGCGATTGCAGGCTGATGCGCTCGGGCTCGAGCTCGAACAGCTCGACCAGGGCGTCACGGAGGGTGTTGAAGATGTCTTCGCGGGTTTGCATGGTGCGGTCTCAGGCGGCCTGGCGGGCGGTGATGAACGCCGCGAGGGTGGCGACGTTGGTGAAATGGCTGCGGGTGTCCTTGGCATCGGCGTCGATCTTGATGCCGTAGCGCTTCTGGATCGCCAGGCCCAGCTCGAGGGCGTCCACCGAGTCCAGGCCCAAGCCTTCGCCGAACAGTGTCTGTGCGTCGTCGATGTCCTGCACGCTGATGTCTTCCAGGCCCAGGGCGTCGATGATCAGTTGCTTGATGTCACGGTTCAGGTCGTGCTGTGCATCGCTCATCGGTGGCGAGCTCCTTGTTGTAGTACTGGTGCAGGTAATCGTTAAGTTTGCGCGACGCCAGGGGGGCCGGGCCAAGGCTGGCGAAGGCCTGGGGGTCGATGTCGGCGCCGACGCGCAGGCTGAAGTGCACGCGCCGCCGGGGGATGCGGTACCAGGGCTCGTGCTTGGTCAGGGTGGTGGGGCTGACCTGGATGATCACCGGTGTGATGATTTTCGCACCGCGCAGGGCGATCGCGGCGGCGCCACGATGGAAGGCCGGGGCCTGGCCGGGCGGGGTGCGGGTGCCTTCGGGGAAGATCACCAGCGGCTGGCCCTGCTGCAGCGAGGCGGCGGCGCTGTCGAGCATGTCCAGGCTGCCGTCGTTGCCGATGTACTGCGCCTCGCGCACCGGCCCACGGGTGAAGGGGTTGCCGAACAGGCTGTGCTTGACCACGCAGTTGGCGTCGCGCACCTGCCCGAGCAGGAACACCACGTCGATCAATGAAGGGTGGTTGGCGATGATCATCTGCCCGCGCCGGCCCAGGCGTTCGGCGCCGCTGATCTCGAAGGTGAGCACACCGAGGCCGCGCATGATCAGGATGAACCGCCAGAACAGCCAGCCGATGGTGCGTCGGGCGCGTTGGCGATGCTGTTCGCCACTGCCCGGCAGGCAGGCCAGCAGTGGGAACACCAGCAGGCGCAGGCACAGCCCGCCCAGGCCGAACAGCAGGAAGCTCAGGGCGGTGGCCGCCAGGCGCCACAGGTAGGCGTCGCGGGGGCGGTTCATGGCTGACGTTGCCAGTTCCATGTGCGACGGCTCCAGGTGTGGGAAAAGGCGTTGTGGCCGCTGAGCGAGGCGTGCAGCCACGCCAGGGCATGGGGCAGCTCGGGGGCTGGCGCCGTTTGTGCCGGCCCAAGGGACAGCTGCCATTGCTGGCCGGGGGTGAGCAGCAGCGCCACGGCGTAGGCGAACGGCACATCGCTGATGCAGGGCGCGTAGGCGGCCGGGGGTTGTTCCTCGGTGACGATCAGCAGCACCGCCGGTGCACCTTCGGCGAGCAGCGCGGCGGCTTCCATGGCGCCTTGCTCGAAGCCGTCGCCGGCGGCGGCCAGGGCGGTCATCTCGCAGGTTTGCCCGCGCATGATCGACCACAGGCCGATCATCGCGTTGTGCACCGACAGGCTGAACTGGGTCGGCGACAACGGCTGCTGGCTGGCCAGTTCGCTGAGGATCGAGAAGGTGCGCGGGGTTTCACCGTGGCGCGAGACGAACACCAGTGGCAGCTGGGCGTGGCCTTCGGCCAATGGCCAGCCGACGGCAAAGGCCATGCGCGCCATATGGCTCAGGCGGCGGCGCTGCAAGGCTGGCAGGAACGCCACGTCCGGCGCCTGCTCGGCACCGGGCTCGCGTTCGGCGCCGTCCGCCCAGGCCTGCCAGTCGGCAGGGCTGTGCAGGCCCGGGGCCCAGGCACGCCATTGGCTGATGTCGAAGGTGATCATGATGAGTGTGACGTTCCGCCCTGAGGGAGTTCCTGTCCGTGGGAATGACTCGGAGCACGCGCCGTGCGGGCTTGGCGCACGGGAAGGTGGCGCGCATTATCCCGGTGCACGGGACGTGTATCAATCCACATGATGGCTATCGGACAACATCCACACGCATATGCGTCATGTCCGCTTCCATGGCTGCACGGTTTCCGACAGTCGGTTACGCGCAGGTTGTCGGGCTGCATGCCGTCAACTTGAGCGAACAACGCTGGCCAATGGCGCAGTGTCGCCACATACTCGGGCATTCGTTGATACACGGAGGTCTGACATGCGGCGCGTGGTGTTCAATCAGAAAGGTGGCGTGGGCAAATCGAGCATTGCCTGCAATCTGGCGGCGGTGAGTGCCAGCGAAGGCTATCGGACCCTGCTGATCGACCTGGATGCCCAGGCCAACTCGACCCAGTACCTGACCGGCCTGACCGGCGACGACATCCCCATGGGCATCGCCGACTTCTTCAAGCAGTCGCTGTCCAGCGGCCCGTTCGCCAAGAAGAACAAGGTCGATATCTACGAAACACCGTTCGACAACCTGCATGTGGTCACCGCCACGGCAGAGCTGGCCGACCTGCAGCCCAAGCTCGAGGCCAAGCACAAGATCAACAAGCTGCGCAAACTGCTCGAAGAGCTGGACGAGGACTACGAGCGGATCTACATCGATACCCCGCCGGCCCTTAATTTCTATGCCGTTTCCGCGCTGATCGCCGCTGATCGCGTGTTGATCCCCTTCGACTGCGACAGCTTCTCGCGTCAGGCCCTGTATGGCCTGCTGGCCGAGATCGACGATTTGAAGGAAGACCACAACGACGAACTGGTGGTCGAAGGCATCGTGGTCAACCAGTTCCAGTCACGCGCCAGCCTGCCGCAGCAGATGCTCGATGAATTGCTGGCCGAGGGGTTGCCGGTGCTGCCGGTGTATCTGAGCAGTTCGGTGAAGATGCGCGAATCCCACCATGCCAGTTTGCCGCTGATCCATCTGGAGCCACGGCATAAGCTGACTCAGCAGTTTGTTGAGTTGCATGATCTGCTCGAACGTAGCGCTTAGCGCAGACGTAACCGTACTTGCAGGTCTCGCAGCAGCTGTCTAATATCTCCCAAAACGGGAGATTGCGCTGGGATGCGGATAATTGCTAAGCGAACGTTGGTCAAGTTTTGGGAAATGCCTGGGCATGAGGATGCCAAGGCCCCGCTTGAAAGCTGGCATGACTTGGTGCTCAAGGCAGACTGGTCTTCTCCCCAGGACGTGAAGGCTCAGATCAGAACTGCCAGTGTTTGTGCCAACAATCGAGTGGTGTTCAACATCGGGGGCAACAAGTACCGCCTCGTGGTGGAAATGCAGTACCGGGCCGGCATTGCCTGGGTGAAGTTCGTCGGCACGCACAGGCGTTATGACGAGATCGATGTGGAGACGATCAATGAATATTAAGCCTATCCGCAGTGATGATGATCTGCAGGCCGCGTTCAAACGGTTAGAGGCCATTTTCCAGGCCGAGCCCGGCACGCCCGAGGCGGATGAAATGGAAGTGCTTGTTACATTGATCGAAGTCTATGAGAACAAACACTATCCCATTCAGGCCGCCGACCCTATCGAGGCTATCAAGTTCTGCATGGATCAACAGGGGCTTACAGCACGTGATCTTGAGCGCTACATCGGCCCGAGTGGACGCGTTTCCGAAGTGTTGAATGGCAAGCGTGGCCTGAGTCTTTCGATGATCAAGCGCCTTCACGATGGCTTGAGGATCCCCTACGAGTCGCTCCTTGCGGGAGCGTAATAAACCCCTCTCTAGACCCCTTGCCCACGCAGCCACTCCAGCAGCGACTGGAGTGGAAACGCGCCGGCCTGGCGAGTCACTTCACGGCCATTCTTGAACAGAATCAAGCTAGGAATCGACCGAATGCCCAGTTGCCCGGCAAGATTGCGATTGGCCTCGCTGTCGAGTTTGGCCAGGCGGCAACGGCCAGCCAGCTGGCGGGCCGCCTGTTCGAAGGTCGGGGCGAAGCTCTTGCACGGGCCACACCAGTCGGCCCACACATCCAGCAGCAGCGGCAGGTCGCCCTTGATCTGGGCGGCGTAGTTGGCTTCGGTCAGGTCGAAGGGGCGGGACAACAGCATGTCCTGCTTGCAGCGGCCGCATTTCGGGCTGTCGCCCAGGCGGTCGGCGGGCAGGCGGCTGAGGCCGTTGCAGTGGGGGCAGGGGATTACCAGGGTTGCAGTCATGTATTGCTCCAAGGGGGGCGTGGGAGCGGGCTTGCCCCGCGATGGCGTCAGATCAGGCAGTGACGTTGTAGCGGCTGACGCTATCGCGGGGCAAGCCCGCTCCCACAGGTGAATGTCAGGAAGAGCAGCTTATCTCCAGATGCTTGCCCCACTCCGGCGGCCGCTCGGCATAAGCCTGCATGCCGGCCTGTTCCTCGAACGGCTTGCTCAACACCTGATGCAGCCGCCGCACTTCACTGTAGTCACCCGCCTCCGCCGCCTCGATGGCCTTCTGCGCCAGGTAATTGCGCAGCACATACAACGGATTGACCGCATGCATCCGCTCACGCCGCCCCTCGGCGTTACCCGGCTCACGCTGGCAGCGTGCCAGGTACTCGGCGCCCCAGGCGTCGAAACCGGCCAGGTCGACGAAGTCATCGCGTACCACTTGCAGCGCTTCGGCCGCTGGCTGGTCGCCGAGCTTGCGGAAGAACAAGGTGTAGTCCACGCCACCGCTTTGCATGCGCTGCAGCAGGCGTTCTACCAACGCCATGTCGTCATCTTCTGCCGTGGTCAGGCCCAGGCGGCGGCGCATCAGGTCGAGGTAGTGGGCCTGGTACAGCGGCAGGAACAGCGCCAGCACTTCTTTAAGCGGCTCGACCTCTATCACCGTGGTCAGGGCCTGGGCCAGGGCGCTCAGGTTCCAGTGAGCGATCGGCACCTGGTTGGCATAGCTGTAGCGGCCACGGTCGTCGGAGTGGTTGCAGATGAAGTTGGCGTCGAAGTCGTCGAGGAAGGCGTAAGGGCCGAAGTCGAAGGTGATGCCAAGGATCGACATGTTGTCGGTGTTCATCACCCCATGGCAGAAGCCATAGGCCTGCCAGCGGGCGATCAGCTCGGCGTTGCGCTCGACGATGGTGCGGAACATGGCCAGGTAGGGCTGCTCGGCGTCGCGGCATTCGGGGTAGTGCTGGTCCAGCACATGGTCGATCAGCACCCGCTGCTGCTCGGGCTGCTTGGTGTAGTAGAAGTATTCGAAGTGGCCGAAGCGCACGTGGCTCTGGGCCAGGCGCAGGAGCATGGCGGCACTTTCGCGGGTTTCGCGCCACACCGGGGTGCTCGAGCCGATCACGCACAGTGCGCGGCTGCTGGGAATGCCCAGGGCGTGCAGGGCTTCGGAAGCGAGGAACTCACGGATCGACGAGCGCAGCACCGCGCGGCCGTCGCCCATGCGCGAGTAGGGGGTCTGGCCGGCGCCCTTGAGGTGCAGGTCCCAGTGCTCGCCGGCGTCGTTGAGTACTTCGCCCAGCAGCAGACCGCGGCCATCGCCCAGGCGCGGGTTGTACGAGCCGAACTGGTGGCCGGAATAGACCATCGCCCGCGGGTCGGCTTGTTCCCATAGCTTGTGGCCGCCGAACAGCTCGGCGAATACCGGCAGCTCGGCCTGGGCCGGGTCGAGGTCGAGCAGGGCCATGGCCGAGGTGCTGGCGACGACCAGACGCGGCTCGGCGATCGGCTCGGGCAGAACCTGGGTGGAGAAGGCGTCGCCGAGCTGGGCGAAGCGGTTGTCGAAGCTGAGGTGGTCGAGGGACTTCACGGGGCCTGCTCCTGGATTCGGTGCGATTGGGGCCGCTTTGCGGCCCTTCGCGGGTAAACCCGCTCCCACAGGGATCGCGCTGGCTCTGTGGGAGCGGGTTTACCCGCGAACGAGGGCGCAGCCCTCGCAGCGATTCTCGACAGGATAAAGGATCTGAGGCCGGTCAGGCGCCCGGCGTGCCATCCGGCTTCGGCTGCTCCATCGGGATCAGTTGCTGCTTGCCGCCCTTGGTATCCATCACGAACACCTCCACCTGGCGTACCGAGATCTTGATGTCGTGCGCCTTGAACTCCCGATTGATGTAGCGGTTGAGCTCATCCAGCGTCGGGTTGCGGTCGCCCAGGTCGCGCACGTGCATGCGCAGTTCATGGTCCAGCGAACTCTCGCCGAAGTTGAGGAAGTACACGATCGGCTCCGGGTCCTTGAGCACCCGCGGGTTCTCGTGGGCGCCCTTGAGCAGGATATCGCGCACCAGGTCCAGGTCCGAGCCGTAGTCGATGCCCAGCTTCAGCGTCACGCGGGTGACCGTGTCGGTCAGCGACCAGTTGATCAGCTGGCCGGTGATGAAGGTCTTGTTGGGGACGATGATGTCCTTGCGGTCGAAGTCGGTGATGGTGGTGGCGCGGATGCGGATCTTGCTCACCGTGCCGGACAGGTTGCCGATGGTGATGGTGTCGCCGATCCGTACCGGGCGCTCGAACAGGATCATGATGCCGGAGATGAAGTTGGCGAAGATCTCCTGCATGCCGAAGCCCAGGCCCACCGACAGCGCCGCCACCAGCCATTGCAGTTTGTCCCAGCTGACCCCGAGGGTCGACAGGGTGCTGACGATGCCGACCCCGACGATGATGTACGACAGCAACGTGGTGGTGGCGTAGGCGCTGCCCTGAGCCAGGTTGAGCCGCGACAGCACCAGCACTTCGAGCAGGCCTGGCAGGTTGCCGGCCAGGGCGAAGGTGATGCCGACGATCACCAGCGCCCCCAGCAGGTCGCCGAGGCTGATCGGCACCATGCTGGCGGCGGCGCCGGTGCCGCTGGTGTATTCGTAGAGGGTGAAGTTGTTGAGGTAGGAGAACACCGAGATCAGGTCTGCCCACACCCAGTACAGGCCGGCGATGAAACCACCCAGCAGGGCCAGGCGGATCAGGCGCAGGGACTGCTGGTTGACCTGCTCGATGTCCAGGGTCGGCTCCTCGACCGGCACTTCGCCGTCCAGGCCTTCCTTGGCCGCCTGGCGTTTGCTCAGGGCGCGCTGGTAGGCCAGGCGCCGCGCCGCCACCGACAGGCCGCGCACGAAGGCGGCCTCGATCACCAGCCAGAACAGCAGCAGATAGAGGGTGTAGATCAGGCGGTCGGTGAGTTTGAGCGCGGTGTAGTAGTAGCCGAAGCACACCGCCACGAACAGGGCGATGGGCAGGGCGGTGAAGGCCACCCCGACCGCGCGGCGGAACAGCGAGGTGTCGCGGTGCGCCGGGCTGCTCAGCAGCAGGCGGCTGAGCAGCCAGGCCATCAGCGCATAGCAGGCCAGCACCACGCCGATGCCCAGCACGTCGTCGGCCAGTGCCGAGGGCTGGTGTTCGGCCACCGCCACCACGCCCACCAGGGCCAGCACCACGGTGCCCAGCCGGCGCACCCAGCCACGCAGGAACTCGACCTGCGGCTTGTGCCAGCGGAAGTGGATCTCGGCCACGCCACCCGGGGCGAGGATGCGGTAGGCGGTGTAGAACACCAGCCAGGCCTGGGCCAGTTGCCAGAGGGCGGCGCCGAGGTTGGCGTTTTGCCCGCGGGCGTCGATCTGCAGGGCGTAGCTGCCCAGCGCCAGGGCCAGGGCCACCGGCATGGCCAGGAGGATGTTGATCAGGATCGCCTGGGGCGTGTGCCACTGGCTGTCACGCTTGAAGTGGCCGATGTCCTGGTGAACCTTGCCCAGGCGTTGGTACAGGTACTTGCGTCGCCACAGCAGGGCGCCGATCACCAGCAGCAGCGGCAGGAACAGCAGCGGGCGCTGGCTGAGGCCGTCCGCCAGTTCCTTGATCCCCGAGCCCCAGGGCAGGCTGGCGACCTGGTCGGCCAGGCGCTCCGGCACGAAGCGCAGCCATTCCCAGTCCAGCGGCTTGTTGCTGGGGATCCAGAACATCTGCTCGTCCAGGGTGGTGCGCAGGTTCTGGGCGGTGCCGAGCAGTTGCTTCTGGTTCAGTTGCAGGGTGATCGATTCGTTGAGCAGCGCGGAAAGCTCGCGGTTCAGGCGTTCGAGCAGGTCGCCACGGGTGATCGCCACTTCCAGCAGGGCCTTGCGCAACTGCGGTGTGGCGTCTTCCTGCGGCTGGCTGGCCAGCAGCTTGTCGACATAGCTGGACGGGCTGCTCATCTGCTCGCGTTGCTGGTTGATCTCGAACTGGTACAGGCGGATATCGGCGATCTGGTCGGCCAGGTCGCGGTCGACTTTCAGGTGCGGCAGGGCCTGCTTCTGTTTGTAGAGGATCTTCGACAGCAGCAGGCTGCCCTTGAGCACGTTGATCTGCTCGTCCAGTGCCTGGTCGGCCTGGGTCAGGCTGTCCAGCTGCTGCTTGGTCCTGAGGTTCTGCTGGGTCAGCTCGTTCAGGCGGTCGGTGCTCTTGAGCAGGTAATCCGACAGCTTGAGGTTGGCGGTGCTCTCGTTGGCCAGCACGGTGCTGCCGCCGGCCTTCTGCGCTTCGATCGACTGCTGGGTGACAGCCTGCTGGGATTGGGCCAGGCGCTTGTCGTTGATCAGCGTCTGCAGGTCCTGGATCTCTTGCTCCAGCCGCGCGGCGCGGGCGATCAGCAGGTCGTGACGGGCGTTGCCCAAGTCTTGCAGCAGGCTGTTGGCGGCCAGTTCCTGGCGGCGCAGCAGGGTCAGGGCGTTGAGCGAGGCCAGCTCGGCGTTGAGCTGGTTGCGCAGGTCGCTGGTCAGCGCCTTGCCGCCGTCCTTGCCGCTCTTGAGGCTGTTGTTGATCTGCTGGGCGCGGGTCTGGCTGCTGCTGATCTCGGCCTGGGCCCGTTCGGGCCGGGTCTGCGAGTTGATGATCAGGCTGTTGGCTTCGGACAGGGCCTTTTGCAACTCGCCCTGCTGGGTGCTGCGCTCGCTGAGCATCTGTTCGAGCTGCGGCACCGTAAGGCTGGCATAGCGTTGGGCCACGGGTATGGCGCTGGCGTTCTTGAGCTTGTCCAGCTCGCGCTGGCTGTCGCGGGTTTCCTGGGGGGCAGTGGCCAGTTGCTGCTTGAGGGCTTCGAGTTTTTTCTCGCTGTCCTCCTTGCTGGCCAGCAGTGCCAGGGTCTGCTCCAGCACTTGCTGCACTGCCTTCTGTTCGGCTTCGGGCAGCTTGCGCTCGGCGATCTTGTCGAGGCTGTTCTGGATACCCGAGGTGGTCGGGACCTCCGCCGCGGTGGCCGCGAACGAGAGGGTCAGGCACAGCCCCAGCAGGGCTGCGCGGCAGTAATGGCGCAGGGACATAGGCAGGATTCTTGTGCTACGGGGCAAATCGGAGTTTAGAGGAACAAGCCGGGGCCAGGCCGGGTACCTTCGGGGAATCTGACGCCGACTTTCTGGATCTTGTTCCCGTCCATGACCGCGACGGTCCAGATCGTGCCGTGCCATTCGATCTGGTCGCCTACTACTGGAGCGCCTCCGACCTTCTGTCGGATGAACTGCGCCAGCGGCATTTTCGCGTCCAGGCCGTCGAGTTTCAGGCCATAAAGTGCGGCCACCGCGCCCAGTTCGGCATCGCCTTCGAGGACGAAGTCACCGAAGAAGCGCAGGTCCAGGCCACGTTGCGGTGCCTGGCTGAACAGCTTGCCCAGCGCCGGCAGGTTGTGTTCGTGGCCGATCACGCAAAGCATGTCGCCGACTTCCAGCACGGTACTGCCCGAAGGGTGCAGCAGTTGTTCGCTGCGAAACAGCGCGGCGATGCGCGTGCCCTCGGGCATCTTCAGCTCACGCAGGGCGGCGCCGATGCACCACTTCTCGGCGCCCAGGCGGTAGACGAACAGCTCCCACTCGCTGGTGATGTGCACTTCCAGCGCCGAGCGCGAAATCGGTGCCGGGTCTGGCGGTACCGTGACCTTGAGCAGCTTGGCCATCCACGGCAGGCTGGTGCCTTGCACCAGCAGCGACACCAGCACGATGAAGAACGCCAGGTTGAAGAACAGCTGCGCGTCCGGCAGCCCGGCCATCAGCGGGAACACCGCGAGGATGATCGGTACCGCGCCGCGCAGGCCGACCCAGCTGATGAAGCCCTTTTCACGGCCATGGAAGGCCTTGAACGGCAGCAGCGCGGCGACCACCGACAGCGGCCTTGCAACCACGATCATCCACAGCGCCAGGCCCAATGCCGGCAGGGCGATGGGCAGCAGGTCGTGGGGCGTGACCAAGAGGCCCAGCACCAGGAACATGCCGATCTGCGCAAGCCAGGCCATGCCGTCGAGCATGTGCAGGATGCCATGGCGGCTGCGCACCGGCTTGTTGCCCAGCACCAGGCCGCACAGGTAGACGGCGAGGAAGCCGCTGCCGTGCAGGGCGTTGGTCAGCGAGAACACCGCAAGGCCGCCGGCTATCACCAGGATCGGGTACAGGCCGCCAGCCAGGTTGATGCGGTTGACCAGCTGCAGCATCAGCCAGCCGCCGCCCAGGCCCAGCAGCGTACCGATGCCGAATTCGCGCAGCAGGTGGGTGAGCAGGCTCCAGTGCAGGCCGGTCTGGCCGCTGGCGATCATGTCGATCAGGGTGACGGTGAGGAACACCGCCATCGGGTCGTTGCTGCCCGACTCGATTTCCAGGGTGGCGGTGACCCGTTCGTTGAGGCCTTTGCCGCCGAGCAGCGAGAACACTGCCGCCGCGTCGGTGGAGCCGACGATGGCGCCGATCAGCAGGCCTTGGATCATGCTCAGGTTGAACAGCCAGGCGGCGACCATGCCGGTCAGCGCGGTGGTGATCATCACGCCCACCGTGGCCAGCGACAGCGCCGGCCACAGGGCTACGCGAAAGCTTGCGACCCGGGTGCGCAGGCCGCCGTCGAGCAGGATCACCGCCAGCGCCAGGTTGCCTACCAGGTAGGCGGTCGGGTAGTTGTTGAAGATGATGCCGCCGCCGTCCACGCCGGCGACCATGCCGACGGCGAGGATGATGACCAGGATCGGGATGCCCAGGCGCGATGACAGCGAGCTGACCAGGATACTTGCACCCACCAGCAATGCGCCGATCAAGAACAGGCTGTTGATGGTGCTTGCATCCAAAGGCAGTTACTCCGGTACATCGCGGGGGAAGGGACCTGAAGGTGTGAACTAGCAGGTCGCGTGCCAATCGATTCTAACCTGATGAATTGGCAGCATGTAAAGCGTTTCTGCATATGAAAAAGGCACCTTGAGAAGCCATGCCTTTCAAGGTGTTCGAGCAGATCGAGCGCCGCCCGCACGGCGCTCGATCCGACCCTTCCACGACCTTGAAGGAGATGCCTCCAGGAAGGTGCCTTCAGCAGGCCGCTGCATCGGCCGCAAAGCAGGGCCGAGCCGCTCGGTTTCAGACCCGTTCGGCGGCGCGGCGCAACAGCGTGCGGGTATCGTCCCAGCCGAGGCAGGCGTCGGTAATGGACACGCCGTAGCGCAGTTGCCTCGAAAGGTCCTGCCGGCCGGGGTTCAGATTGCTCTCCAGCATGACACCGAACAGGTCATGGTTACCTGCCTGGCGCTGTGCCAGCACTTGCTCCAGTACCTGTGGTTGACGGGTAAAGTCCTTGTTGCTGTTGGCATGGCTGCAATCCACCAGCAAGCGTGGGGCGATGCCGGCGGCCATGAGCTGCGCGCGTGCCTGGGCGACGGAGTCGGCGTGATGGTTAGGGCCGTTACGTCCACCGCGTAGCACCAGATGACTATCGCGGTTGCCGGTGCTGCTGATCAGCGCCGGCTGGCCATACAGGTCGATGCCGAAATAGCGGTGCGGGTGGGCAGCGCTGTTGATGGCGTCGCAGGCCACCCCCAGGCCGCCATCGGTGCCGTTCTTGAAACCCGCCGGTACGTCCAGGCTGCTGATCAGCTCGCGATGGATCTGCGATTCACAGGTCCTGGCACCGATCGCGACCCAGCTCAGCAGGTCGCTGAAATACTGTGCGGCCATGGGTTGCAACATCTCACAGGCTAACGGCAGGCCGAGCCCGACCAGCTCCAGCATCAGCGACCTGGACAACTCCAGGCCGGCCAGCATGTCGTCGCTGCCGTCGAGGTTGGGGTCGTACATCAGGCCTTTCCAACCGACCGTGGTCCGTGGCTTTTCCACATAGGCACGCATGACGATCAGCAGCCGGTCACGCAGTTCGTCGGCGAGTTCGGCCAGTTTTCCTCCATATTCGACGGCAGCCTGGCCATGATGCAGCGAACAAGGGCCGACGATCACGAGCAGGCGCGGGTCGGTGCCATGGATGATGTCGCGAACGTGCTGGCGCTGTCGTTGCACCTGTACTGCCAGGTGTTCGTGCAGTGGCAGCGCAGCCCTCAGCGCTTGGGCGCTGGGCAGTGCCTGGGTAACGGCATCCATGTCCGTACGGCTGGCTGAAGCAAGGGCGGGCGAACGCAAAGTGGCAATGGTGTTCATGTCTGACATCCTGGTTGTCGTTCTGGAGAACAGAGGGCCCGCTGACGGGGGTAAGCAGCGCTTTGCCGTCGACGCACAGGCACGAGCCGACGACGCATGCGCGTAGCTGCAAGGCAAAGCAGAATGGTCTCGAGAGGGAGGCGGCGTGCCGCGCTAGTCGGGTGGGGCTTCGAACATCACGGTCTCCTGAGTTCAGCGTCCGTGGCAAACCGGCTGATGCCTGGTCTGGCCGCAGGCTCTGTGGGTTCAGAACCTGCGGCGGGCCGTATCAGTGCATCTGGGTGTCCTTGAGCAGCAGTTCGGCGAAGTCATCGACGCTGAGTATGCCGAGGTCCTCGCCGGCACGGCTGCGGACGGCGACTGTGCCGCTGTCTTTCTCGCGGTCGCCGATCACCAGTAGGTAAGGCACGCGCTGCAGCGTGCTTTCGCGGATCTTGTAGCCGATTTTCTCGTTGCGCAGGTCTGCCTCGACTCGCAACCCACGGTCACACAGCTGCTGGCGAACCAGGTCGGCATAGCCGTTCTGTGCCTCGGTCACGGTCAGCAACATGGCCTGCACAGGTGCCAGCCAGGTTGGGAAAACCCCTGCGTGGTGCTCGATGAGGATGCCGATGAAACGTTCCAACGAGCCGACGATTGCCCGGTGAAGCATGACCGGGCGGCGCCGCTGTGAGTGTTCGTCGACGTACTCGGCGCCCAGACGGTCGGGCATGTGGTAGTCGACCTGGATGGTGCCGACCTGCCATTCCCGGCCAATGGCGTCGCGCAGGTGGTACTCGATCTTGGGGCTGTAGAATGCGCCTTCGCCTGGCAGCTCCTCCCAGCTCACGCCGCAGGCCCGCAGCGCCGAGCGCAGCTGGTTTTCCGCTTTGTCCCAGACATCATCGCTGCCCAGGCGCTTGCTGGGTTCCGGGCGCAAGGCGATCTTGACCGCCACATCCTCGAAGCCGAAGGCCTTGTAGACCTTCTGTGCCTGGTGATGGAAGGTGCGGATCTCCGACTCGATCTGCTGCTCGGTACAGAAGATATGCCCGTCATCCTGGGTGAAGGCACGCACCCGCATGATGCCGTGCAGGGCCCCTGAAGGTTCATTGCGGTGGCAACCACCGAACTCGCCGTAACGAATCGGCAGCTCGCGGTGGCTGCGCAGGCCGAATTTGAAGATCTGAATGTGGCCCGGGCAGTTCATGGGCTTGAGCGCGTACTGGCGGTTTTCCGATTCGGTGACGAACATGTTTTCCTTGTAGTTGTCCCAGTGCCCGGACCGGCGCCAGAGCGAGCTGTCCACCACCTGCGGGGAGCGCACTTCCTGATAACCGCTGTCGCGGTACACCTTGCGCATGTACTGCTCCACGGTCTGCCAGATCGCCCAGCCCTTGGGGTGCCAGAACACCATGCCTGGCGCTTCCTCCTGCTGGTGGAACAGGTCGAGCTGCTTGGCCAGCTTGCGGTGGTCGCGCTTCTCCGCTTCTTCCAGCTGCGACAGGTAAGCCTTGAGCTGTTTGTCGTTCAACCAGGCGGTGCCGTAGATGCGGCTGAGCATCGCGTTGCTGGAGTCGCCGCGCCAATAGGCCCCGGCCACCTTCATCAGTTTGAACGCGCCAAGCTTGCCGGTATCCGGCACATGTGGCCCACGGCACAGGTCGATGAACTCACCTTGTTGATACACCGAGAGGGTTTCGCCTGCCGGGATATCCTCGATGATCTTCACCTTGTACGACTCACCCAGGCTGCTGAACAGCTCGATGGCCTGCGCGCGAGGCAGCTCCCGGCGTTCGATGGCCAGTGCGCTGTCGACGATCCGCTGCATCTCGGCCTCGATCAGCGGCAGGTCGTCCTGGTTGAAAGGGCGCTCGGCCACGAAGTCGTAGTAGAACCCGTTGTCGATCACCGGGCCAATGGTCACCTGGGTGCCCGGGTACAGGCGCTGGACGGCCTGTGCCATCAGGTGCGCGGTGGAGTGGCGAATGATCTCCAGGGCATCTGCGCTTTTGGTTGTGATGATCTCGACCGTGTTGTCGCCGGTCAGCAGGTGCGAGGCATCGACCAGACGCCCGTCGACCTTTGCCGCCAGGGTCGCGGCCGCCAAGCCGCTGCCGATGGTCTGTGCCAGTTGCTGGACGTTGAGTGGCTCCGGGAATTGCTTGCGGCTGCCATCCGGCAGAGCGATAGAGATCATGTTTTTGCTGTCCATGTAGTTTGACGTTGGCACTGTTGTGCCGGTGTAGAGAGCCCTGCGTAATCCTGTGCAAGGTGTTGCGACGTTATCACCCTTCATATGTCCAAGAGCTGTTTTGCAGGTACGGTTTCATCTTGTTGCCGGTTTCCAGCCATTCCCGGTACGGGTCACTGGCCTTGACGATGCCGCTGCCGGCAAAGATATGCACATGCGCTTCTGTCACCTTGGCGGTTCTGATTGCCAGGGCGAAGTTGCAGCGGCCTTCGAGGGTGAGGTAGCCCAGGCCGCCGGTGAAGAACTCGCGGTCGATGTACTCGAAGCGGCGGATGCGGTCGCCGCTCATGGCCAGGGGCTTGCCCCAGATGGTTGCCGGCGGGTAGACAGCGGCCAGGGCATCGAACACGTTCGCTTCGCTGGCCAGTTCACCTTCGATGCGGCTCTTGAGGTGTTGCACATAGCCCAGGTCGATGACATTCCTGGATTCGCGCATGTCCAGGGAACCCGGCCGGCAAACCTGTTGAAGCTGTTCAAGAAACAGCTGGGCAGCGGTTTCGTGTTCTTCCAGCTCCTTGCTGTCCGACAGCAGTTCCTGGCGGTAGCGGTCGCGCTTGAGCGCTTCGCTTGAGCCTTTACGGGTGCCGGCAAGGGGTTCGACGACGACTTTCCTGCCGTCGGTGCGGATCAGGGTTTCCGGTGAAATACCGATCCATGCCGGCCCCTGATCCCAGCGGAACAGGTACTCATAATGCGGGTTGGGGCGGGGTGCGACCTGGTCGAGCAACTGCAACGGGTCTACTGCTTCGCGCATGCGCAGGCGCACTTCACGCCCGATCACGACCTTGTCCGAATCGCTGACGGCCATCTCGTTCAAGAGGTCGAGCAGGTTGTCGACGTAGTCGGTGCACTGCGGAATGAGTTCGCAGCTGCTGACGCCGGGCAAGGCCGGGTAAGTGCGCGGCGCCAGCCGCGCCACGGCCTGCTCGATCAGCGGGTTGTGGGCTGGATCGAAGCTCGCGCCGTGGACACGCCCATGCTCCACCCACAGAAACACGCGGGGCAGGGTCATGATCATCGGCTCGGTCAGGCGCTCGGGGTGGGTCGCACAACGCCAGCCACCCAGCAGAGGCACGTTGCCGGGCAAACCTGCCAGCTCTGGCGAGGTATCGCCCAGGGTTTTCCAGGCGTGTGCCACCCCTTGGAACAGTTGCTCATGAAACGGCCGCTCGTTGTCCAGGTGCAGCGAGTCGCGATGCAGCACGCGCTCCTGGTCCAGCCAGTCGATGCGCAGTGCCTGGGCTTCGCGAGTCACGCGCAGGCGATACTGGCTGCCAAGCCCGACCAGTGAGCGGTCACAGCCATCGGTGTGTTCGCTGAACACGCAGCTGAACTGCCCGGCAAGTTCCGGGAAGACGTTGCTCAGTTCGGCGAGCAGCCCGATGCCGGTATCGGGCACGCCCAGCGCGGGCACGGGGAGGAGTAGGTCAAAGTGGCTGATCATGCGCAGGTTGGCTCCCTCAATACATGGGCCAGATGGCTGCAAAGTTGCAGTCCTTTTTCGAAGTCCGTGGGGGCGGGTAGCGGTGGCCGGGACGTTGGGCCGAGCCTGCCTTGCCAGCGGTGCACCAGGCCGTGCGGGAGGCTGCGTGGCTGCGCCACGTTGCGCAGGGCGTACAGGTTGTCGCGTGGGTCGAACAGCCAGAGGCCGGCGTCGTGTCGTGGCGGCGTATCGCATAGCAGCAGGGCTGGGCCGTGGGGGTTCCCCGGGTTGGCGTCGGCCAGCCGTTGGCTGATTTGCTCCGGGCTGAGCCCATGCGCCTGCAGTGACAGGGGGCGGGCTGTCGCATGCGGCCAGGCGGGTAGCAGCTGGCTGTCGAGCAGGCTCAACGTGCTTGCGCAGTCGGGGCCGGTGCTCGTGCCGATGGCCAGGTAGGCATCGTTGATACCCTGCAGTTGCCTGGCCTGGGCTGGGGTGACGTGCAGAATCGTCAGTATCGGGCCGGCAATCATCCATTGCAGGTAACGACGCAGGCGCTGGTTGGTGATCTCGATGGCGTGACGATCCAGGTCTGCCTCGCTCGGCAGTTCAATCCACTGGATGAAGCCTTCGCCGCAGAGGGCCTGGTCCAGGAGCTGGCGCACGTGGCCAGGGGAAACCTCAGCACTGCTGGGCGCGTGCCTGGGGAGGGGCGAAACGGTGATGTTCATTGGAGTCTGCCTCACTCTGTCCTTGATGGGCGCTCAGCCGAAGGTGGCGCCGCCGTCCATGACCAGATCCTGCAAGGTGATGTGGTTGGCATCGTCCGACAGCAGGAAAGTAATGCCGGCAGCAATGTCCTGGGGCTCGGCGATCTTGCCCAGCGGGATGCCGATGCGGTGCAGGCCGAGATCACCCTGGACCATGCGCTGGTCCAAGGTGGCGTCGCTGCCGGCCAGCTGGTGCAGCATGGGAGTACGGGTGGAGCCGGGCGATACCACGTTGCAGCGCACACCCTGCTTGCCGAGCTCCAGGCCCATGCAGCGGGTGAGCATGGCCACCGCGGCCTTCGAAGCGCAGTAGCCGCTCAGGTTGACCCGCGGAGTGCTCGCGGCGTTGGAGGCAACGCTGACGATGGCGCCCCGACGCCGTTGCACCATGCATCGGGCGACCGACTGGGAAACATGGAAGGTGCCGTGCACGTTGACCTCGAAAAGCTGCAACCAGGCCTGTGCCGATAGCTGCTCGAAGGGCGCTGACGCCATTACGCCGGCGGCGTTGACCAGGCCATCGAGTGAGTAATGCTCGTCGATGCGTTCGACCAGGCTCATGATCTTTTGCCGGTCGGTGATGTCGGCGCAATGAAGCTTGAGGTTGTCCGAGTGCAGGCGTTCGGCGAGCGCCTCCAGGCCCTGACTGTCGCAGTCCAGGGCGATTACCGTGGCGCCTTCGGCCAGCAGGCGCGTGGCGACTGCCGCACCGATGCCGCGCGCGGCACCGGTTACCAGTACGGATTTATCGAGGAAGCGCTTCATGCCGGGGCTCCCGCGGCTTGCGCTTGCAGGCGCCGGTCGACCAGTTGTACCCAGGCGCGAATGCTGCGGCGCTCGAGCAGTTCGAGGAAAGTCAGTGGCAGCCCGATTTGCTGCCACTGCTCGAACAGCATCAACAAGCGCACCGAGTCCAGACCCAGCTGTACCGGGTCGTCCACGTCCACGACCTGGTTCACGGGAAGCGCCAGGCAGCGTGCGACGTCGCCCGGCAGGTCATGGGCGACGCTCGACGGGGCGAGGGTATCGAGCAGCTGTTGCGTCGACAGCACAACGCTCGAACAGTGCGCCATCTGCTCCAGCGCCAACTGGTGACGCTCCAGGGAAAAGTCGGCCAGGGCATCGGCCACGACGAACGGCTGGATGTCTGCCATGAAGGCGTCGGTGGCGGTGGCCAGGCACCCGATATGGGCGTAGACACCGCAGATGATCAGCTGGTCGCGGCCGGCTGCTTGCAGTCGCTCGAGCAGGTCGGAGCGGGCGAAGGCACTGTAGCGATGCTTGACCAGCACCACATCGCGCTGCGGATCGGGTGCCAGCCCGCTGACGATGTTGGGGCTGAAGCCGTCATCGGCCAACCCCGGGCCCCAGAAGTCGCAGAGCAGGCCACGTGAATCGACGGGCTGGTCGCCGGGCTGGGCGGTATAGAACACTGGAATGCCAAGGGCATTGCACGCTTCGCGCAGGGCCTGGATGCGCTTGACCAGGGCATCGACCAAGGCCGGTGAGGCATAGGGCTTGAGAAAGTGGTTCTGCATGTCATGGATCAGCAGGGCCAGCCGCTCAGGCGCAGGTGACCAAGGCAGCGCTGGTCGGCTCAGTGGGGCATGGTCGGGAATCGGGTAGTGCTGAATCTGTGGAATTGCCATCGAAGTATCCTTGAAATCGAAATGGGGCGGTTCACGCCGCGAATTGCTGGCGCAGTACCTTCTTGTCGGTCTTGCCCAAGGTGGTCTTGGGCAGGCTGGGCAGCCACTGGAACTGATCGGGAATGCGCTGCGCAGCAACGCCGCGTGCCTGCAAATGGGCCTTCAGGGTGTCGGTGTCACAGCCCTGGCCGGGGGCGACGACCAGGACGGCACACGTGCGCTCACCCAGATGCGGGTCGGGAACGCCAATCACTGCTGCTTCCAGCACTCCGGGGTGGGCCAGCAGGTGGCCTTCGATCTCTTCTGCGGCAATTTTTTCACCGCCACGGTTGACCTGGTCCTTGTGGCGGCCGGTGACGACCAGGTAGCCGTCCTCGCGCAGGCAAACCACATCGCCGGTGCGATAGAAGCCATCAGCGGTAAATGCCCGGGCATTTTGCTGGGGGGCGTCGAGGTAGCCACGGATGGTGTATGGCCCACGTACCAGCAGGTGCCCTGGCTGCCCGACGGCGACCGGCAGATCGTCGTCATCGACCACCAGGATTTCGTCCAGCGGGCTCATTGGCCGCCCTTGGGTATGCAGCAGTTGGTCCAGGTCGCCCTTGAGGTCGGTGTAGCAGACCAGCCCTTCGGACATGCCATAGACCTGCTGCAGAGTGAAGTCGAAGCTTTCGCTCAAGCGTGCCGCCACCTCGTCGCTCAGGCGCGCGCCACCCACTTGCAGGAAGCGCAGGCTGCTCAGGTCGTGCTGGCGTGGCGCGTGCAGCCAGGCCTGCGCCAGGCTTGGGACCAGGGCGGTGAAGGTCACCCCTTCCCGGGCGATGCTGGCGAAGCAGGCCGAGCCGCTGGGGTCTGCCTGCATCACGACACGGCCGCCCGCAAGCAGGGTTCCGATGAACCCTGGGGAGCTGAGTGTGAAGTTGTGCCCGGCAGGCAGCACGCACAGGTAGACGCTTTGCGGGCTCAACTGGCAGATGCTGGCGCTGACCCGGATGCTGTACAGATAGTCGTCATGCCGGCGCAGGATCAACTTGGGCATGGCAGTGCTGCCGCCAGAAAGCGTGATCAGCGCTGGGGCGCGGCTGTCTGTGGCCGGAACAGGAAGGTCGCGGCCATACAGGCTGGCATAGGGTGTGAACTCTGCGGCTTCGCCCAGTACGATCACGTGACGAATCGCATCCGGCAGGGTTTGCAGCTCGCGGGCGATCTCCCGATAGTCGAAGCCCAGGGCGTGATCCTTGATCAGGTACGCGACGGCCTTGCTGGCCTGGACAATATGGGTGATCTCGTTGCGCCGATCGGTGGGCAGGGCGAACACCGGGACCACGCCAAGACGGAACAGCGCGAAGGTGGTCTCGATGAACTCCAGCACGTTGGGCAGTTGCACCACGATACGATCGCCCGGCCGTAGCCCCAGGCGGGTGAATCCGTCGGCCAGTTGGTTGCAGCGGCTGTGCAGTTCGGCGTAGGTAAGGCTGCGCTCCCCGTCAGTCAAGGCGATCCGCTCGGGGGCGTGGCCGGCATGGCGGGCGATACAGGCATCGAGGGTTTCGCCGGTCCAGGCGCCCTGCTGGCGGTAGTAGCGCTCGAAGCGCTCTGGCCAGTAGGGGGCGTCAAGGCCGGGCAGCTGCGGGGCTGCAGGTTGAGCGTGGGCCTCCAGGTAGTCCAGGCACTGCTGGCGCGAAGCCGGGCCGAATGCCACCTGCCAGCCTTGCGGTATCGGGCTGAAGCTTGGCCATAGCGAAGGCTGCAAGGCGCTGTTGCGTAGCAGCAGGAACTGGCCGTGGGGGGCATCGAACGGGTTGTGGAAGTCGCGCAGCACACGCTGCAGGCGCCGAGCCTGAGGCGTGACCAGCGTTGCGTTGTGCCGCAGCAGCACTTGCGCCAGTGTTTCTGGCTGCTCGCTGACGAAGTAGTGGCCGCCACCTTCGATCACGTCCAGCGAAACATCTGCGCTGTAGGCCTGCCAGTCGAGGTAGCGACTGGTGTAGTCCGGGGTCAACGGGTCGGCGCTGCCGACGATGACATGGATGGGCGCGCGCAGCCTGCCGCGCTGCCTGGCTTCATTGCTGAAGAATGCAGCGGTCTGGCCGGCATCGTGTTTGGTCATTCTGGCAATGGCGGCCAGGCTGTGGGCATCGGGCACCTCCCTGAAGCCGCCCAGCTCACGCAGGAAATCGATGATCTGCTCGCCAGAACGCTGGGCCACCTGCTGCTCCACCTCTTCAGGCTGCAGGTCGAGCAACATGCCGCCGATGGTCAACCCCCGCAGGTCGGCGCCGGCCTGTTCCAGGCGGCGGCTGATGTCCAGGGCCAGCGCATTGCCGGCACAGTGGCCATAAACCAGCAACGGCCCTTGCACCTTGCCCAGCACTTCGGCGACCACGCCGGCGGCAATGGTGGCGTTGTCTGCGAAAGGTTCATCGGCCTGTACCACATCGTGGCCCGGCAGGCGTACGCACAGGTAGTTGAAGGCGCTGCCAAGCTGCTCTACCAGTTGGCGATAGGCAAACACGTTGCCGCCGGCGAACGGCACCAGCAGCAGCGTGGCGCGGCCTGCCTGGGCACTGGCTCCCATGGCCTGGGTCCAGCCGCTGGCAGCGGCGCTCAGGCCACTGTGGCGCAGGTAGTCGGCGCAGCCGCGGGGCGTTGGTTGTTCGAACAGTTGCAGCACGGGCAGGCCCATGTCCCGGCACAGGCCGATGGCTTTGATCGAGTCGCCGCCGATGCTGAAAAAATCGTCGTCCAGGCCGATGCGTGGCAGGTCCAGGTGCGTTGACCAGTGGGCCAGAACCTGTTCATCGAGGCGGTCCCGGGCAGGTTCCAGGTGGCGCGCATGGTTTGCTTCGATCGCGGGCAGGGCACGGCGATCGAGCTTGCCGTTGGCGGTGATGGCAAATGCCTGCTGCACCCCGATAGCTGCTGGCACCATGTAGGCTGGCAAATGTTCACGCAGGTGCTCGCGCAAGGCCTCGCTGTCTACGTCACCAACCGCATAACCCGGTGCCGGCACGACATGGGCGATCAGCTTCGGATCGTTGGCCCGGTCGTTTGTCACCAGGGCTACGGCATTTGAAACCGATGGGTGGGCACGCAGGCAGCTTTCTATTTCCCCCAGTTCGATGCGATAGCCTCGCAGCTTCACCTGCTGGTCGGCGCGGCCGATGTACTCGAGCTCACCGTCGGCCAGGCGGATCGCCACGTCACCGCTGCGGTACATGCGTTGCCCCGAAGCACCGAACGGGTCAGCGACGAAGCGTACGGCATCCAGTTCGGGGCGTGCCAGGTAACCCTGGGCCAAGCCTTCGCCACGCACATACATCTCACCTTGTTCACCTTCGGGCACTGGCTGCAAGGCGTCATCCAGAACCAGTACGTCCATGTCGGCGTAGGGGCGGCCGATCAGGCTGCCGGCATTTGCCATTACCTGTTCACGGGTGATGAAACGATGGCAGGTGTTGATGGTGGTTTCAGTGATGCCATACAAATTGAGCAATTGCGTGTTCGCCGGGCGCGGCAGGTCGAACCACGGGGCAAGGCGGCCCAGGTCGAGGGGCTCGCCACCGAAGCACTGGTAGCGCAGCGTCATGCGTGCGGTCAGTTCGGGGCGGTCGGCTTCGGCCTCCATGAAACGGTAGAACGCCGAGGGAATCTGGCCGAACACCGTGACCTGTTCGTCCACCACCAGCTCCAGCAAGGCATGAGGGTCGCGGGTAATTGCCACAGGCACGATCACCAGGCGCCCGCCGTGCAGCAGGGCTCCCCACATCTCCCACACCGAGGCATCGAACATGTAGGCATGGCAGCCGGTCCAGACGTCACTGTTGCGGTAGTCGAACCAGCTGTGAGTACTGCCGAACAGCCGCACCACGTTATGGTGGCTGACGCACACACCCTTGGGTTTGCCGGTGGAACCTGAGGTATAGATGACGTACGCCAGGTCCTGAGGCTGTGGCCCGCCCGGTGGTGCGTGATCTGCGGCCTCCTGCAAGGCCTCCAGTGCAGTCTTGGCGTCGATGCTCAACGGTTGCTTGCCAGGCTGCAGCTCGCAGGCCTTGGCCACCGTGGCTTCGCTGCACAGCAAGATATCGGCGTTGCACTCGTCAAGGATGCTGGCCAAGCGCTCATGTGGCGCGTCGGGGTCCAGCGGCACGTAGGCCGCCCCGCACTTGAGCACGGCCAGGATGGTCACCACGGTTTCCAGGGAGCGCTCCAGCAGCAGGGCGATGGTTCGCTGCGGTGACGATGGACGGGGCGACAGGTTGGCTTTGATCAGATGCGCCAGGCGATTGGCCTGGCGATCCAGCGCCCGGTAGCTCAGTGCCCGTTCGCCCAAGGTCAGCGCAATGGCGTCTGGCGTGCTGGCAACCCAGTGGGCGAAGCCATCGAGCAGTGTGGCCTGGTGTTGGCTGGCTGGTGCCAGCGACGAGCTGGGCTGTTGTGGGTGGGCACTGAGTTGGCCGAGCGGGCGCTCGGCGTCGCTGGCGAACGCTTCAACGAAGGCAAGGAAACGCTCGACGTGGCTTGCCAGCGCACCCGCGTCGTACAGCGCCGGGTTGGCCATGGCGCATACTTGCAGCCCTTGGCCAGGCAGGGGCATGACCTGCAGTGAAAGGTCGTCGGCGGCGCCGGCGCTGAGTACCTCGACCTCGCAGTGAAGCGAGCCGAATGCCAGCGCGGGCGAATAGATGTCGATGTTGATCTGCGGGCCGGTGAGTCGCCGTCCTTCGCCAACCAGGTTGCAGTCGCGGCGGATGTCCTCTGCCCGGTAGCGCTGATGCGCGCGCATGCCGGCCAGGGCGTTGCCGGTCTGGGCTAGCAGTTCGCTTACCCGCGTCCATGGGTCTATTCGCGCCTGCAATGGCAGCACGTTGGCCAATGTGCAGGGGACATCGTGCGCCTGGGTATCAAGGCGGTTCATCATCGGGATGCCGACGACCACATCGCGCTGGCCGGTGCTACGGCCAATGAAGGCGGCAAAGGCAGCTATCAGCGCGTGCACCCAATGGCTCTGCGATTGAGTGGCGCATTGGCGCAGGCGCTGGAACGCCGCTTCGGACAACTGGCCGCGGTGCAGCAGTGCCTGGCTGGTCGGCAGTTTCACCTGTGGGTTGAGGCTGGCCACGGTCAGGCTGCTGTCGACCTGTTGGTGCCAGTAGTCACGGTCCTGGGTGAAGGCTGGCGATGCCTGGTAGGCCTGTTCGGCCTCCAGCACCTTGTGAAAGGCTCCCAGTGGCGCTGCGCTGTCGCCTTGTCCGCTGTACAGCGCCGCCCAGCGCTTGAGGAACAGGCCAAGGCCTACGCCGTCCAGCGCGATATGGTGGCTCTTCACGTACAGGCAATCGGCGTTTTCAGCGACGCGCACCACGCTGGCCTGCAGCAATGGGCCGTGCTCCAGGTCCACTGGCGTCAACAGGTCGCCGGCCAGCCATTGGCGGGCGAGGCTATCGTTGGCGAAGGCGTGTTCGGCGATGACACTTTGCGCCATCGGCAGAATTTGCTGCTGTACCAGGCCTTGTGCTTCGACCATGCGTGCCCGCAGGCAGGTGCTCTCGCTCATCGCCTGGTCCAGCGCAGCCTGCAGGCGCTGTGTGTCCACGCGGCCGTCCAGGTGCAGCAGGCTGGCGATGTTGTAGGCGGCGCTCTCGCTGGCGAGCTGCTGGCCCAGCCAGATCGAGTGCTGGGCGGCAGTGAGCGCGAGTGTGGTGACGGCTTCCATTTCAAACGACTCCATTCTGAGGCTGGGGCACTGGTGCTCAGGCTTTAGGCAGATGCTGCTGTTTCTGCACCGCATCGAAGAACCGCTCGCAAAGATAGGAGCGGGAGTCTGGTGCGACGCGCGCGTCGATCAGTACCGGCCGGTTCATGGCCAAGGCTTCGGCAAGCTGTTCGCGAAGCTGCTGCGAGGTGTTGGCAGTGAAACCCTGCACTTTGTGGAAGCGGGCGATGTCGATGAACTCAAGGTCCGGCTGTTCGGTCAGCGGGCGGTCCTGCGGCTTGCTCGACAGAGAGGTCCAGCGCTGGTTGTTGAGAATCACGACAATGGGCGTGGTGCCGAAGCGGGCGGCATGCATCAGCTCGTTGCCGGTCATGTGAAACGCTCCGTCCCCCACCAGCACCAATGGGCGCTTGCCACTTGCCAGCTGGTAGCCGATGGCGCCCGGTACCGCCAGGCCCATGCTCATGTACAAGGAAGAGGCCAGTACGTCGCGCGGGAACATGCCCAGCGACATGAAAAAGGCGTCACCGCAATCGGCAATCAGGTCAAGGTCGGGATGCTCACTGAACACCCTGTTGAACTCGACGATGATTTCGAAGGGGGTCAGCGGCGAATCCGCCGCGGGCAGTGCTTCCGGGGCCGCCTGGTGGATGAACGTGGCCTGGTTCGTATCCAGCGGTGCCAATGCCTGGCCATGCCGGCGGGCAGTCGTGGCCAGACCAAGCAGGGCTCGCAGGAAAGCCTCGGTGCTCAGTTCGAAGCGCTGACGGCCGACCATCACCACGCCGTCGTTGGCGTGAATCAGTCGGCCCCCGGCGATCTGGCTGACGATGCCCATGTTGACGTCGGAGTTGGGCTCGCCCAGCAGCATCAGTACGTCGCAACTGTCGACCAGTGTCTGGGTGAGGCGAGAAGGCGAGGCCGGGCCTGCATAAATGCCTCGGTAATTGGCATGCGCTGTCGGCAGGCCGCCCCGGGACATGGGGGTTTCGACCCAGGGCAGGCCGAGCGCCTCGCTAAGCGCCAAGGCTTCGACGCCGAGGTGCCAGCGCTTGATGTCCAGGCCAGGCACCAGCACCGGCTGGCTGGCCTGATCGAGCAGTTTCAATGCCTGTTCGGCGGCGCTCAACGCCTGTTGGTCGAACAACGCCGGTTGACGCCCGAGGGGCGTGCGCCGAGGTGTGTGGCGCACCTTGTGCAGGAACAGGTCGCGGGGGATCTCGATGTACACCGGTCGCGACTCATGCAGGGCGATGGCGATCGCCTCACGCAGCTGTTCCTGGGCCTGGTGCGGGTCTTCGATGCACGCCTGGTGCACGGTGACTTCCTGCATCAGGCGCAGTTGTGTGCCGTGGTCGACGATGGTGTGGTGAGCGAACATCGAACCTTGCCGCTCCTTGTGCCCGGGCGAGCCGGAGATCACCACCAGTGGCAGGCGCTCCACATAGGCCTGGGCGATGCCGTTGATGGCGTTCAGGGCGCCCACGCCGTAGGTGAAGCACACAGCGCCGGGGGCCTGGCCGCCCAAGGCGTACCCCAGGGCGGTCAAGGTGGTGCTGTATTCGTGGGACATGGTGCGCAAGGTCAGGCCGGGCGTGCCGAGCATTTCCCGCGAAAGCTGCATCGTGAAGTCGCCGGGAATGCAGAACAGGTCGCTGATGTCGCTTTCAACCAGCACATGGCCCACGAGTTGTCCCAGGGTCAGTTCCCGGGAGCCGGTGAACAACCGGGTCAGTACGTTCATCGCTGGATACCCCGCTCGATGAGGTGGCGGCATGCCTCGTCGATGTGCCCGTCGAAGGAGAACGCCAGCGGTGCCAATGGGAAGCCAGCCAGCAGCTCCTTGACCCTGGCCGCTACGCGCGCGGGTTCGGTACGTTTGAAGTACAGGTCCGCCACCAGCCCGGCCACCTGGCGGAAATCGTCCTCGCGCATGCCGCGACGGGTCATGGCCTGCACGCCCAGGCGAATGCCGTGAACACCCGGTTTGCCGGGGATCTCGATGTTGGTCGAGCGAATGCCGCCGGCATGCAGGCTGTCCACGCACATGGCCAGGGCTTGTTGCAGCGTACCGACGGCGAAGTGCACCTGGTGGGTTTCGGTGAAGCCGAACGACTCCCCGGAAACCTCCAGGCCAAGCTCGTGCAGCTGGTTGGCCAGGGCCTTGGCGTTGCGCACCATCTGCTGGGCGTAGGCGATGCCGAAGACTTCCATTTCCTTGAAGGCCGCCCACATTGAGGGCAGCAACTCGGCGTGGCAGTTGCTCTGCAAGTGCGGGCAGACCCACATCGACGTATCGACCAGCAACGGGTGCTGGGCGGACTTGAAGGCGATGTAGCCTTTTTGCGGGCCGGGGATGGTCTTGTGGGTATTGCCATGGACCACATCGGCGCCGCAGGCCAGGGGCGAATCGAATACGCCGCCGAGGATCAGGCCGCCGTCATGGCTCATGTCGTAGGTCAAGGTGCAGGATTCGGGCAGTACCGCGCGAATCTCTGCCAGTGGCTGCCAGCGCAGCTTGAACGACTGGTCGAGGATGACGATGCGGATGTGCGGGTTGCGGCGCACCAGGTCATCGAGCCTGGCAACATCGATCAGCAGGCTGTTCGGGTCGACCGGCAGATGGAAGATTTCGATGCCCATCTTGCTCGCCAGCTGTTCCAGCGCGAAGTGCCCGCCGTCGCGATGGGCGAAGTGGACGAAACCTTCGCCTGGCTTGCAGGCCGCCAGCATCAGCGCCTGTTCGGCGGGCGACCCGCCATTGGGCCGCCAGTCGAATGCCTGTGCCCCGAGCATGCGCCGGGCCAGCCCGCGCAGGTCGTCGGCGATCTCGTTCATCTGCCCAGGTTCGGGGAAGTGCCACTCGCCCATGGGTACCGGGAAGGGGAAGGAACAGTGGTAGAACGCCCCGGCGGTGCTGCCGGAGGTGAGGCGTACCAGTTCGCTCGGGTAGTTCTCGTTGGCGGTCAGGCTGAGGGTGTCCTGACGGTACTGGTAGTCCTGGTCGAGGGTCTGGGCCAGCCACTCGATGAGCGGGCCGGCGTTGTGCTTGTGCTGGTTCATGTTCAGCGGACTCCTGTCTGTGAAAACACTTCCGGTGTGACGGCAAGCAGTGTCTGGCGAGGGCCGCCGATGACGTCGTATTCGATCTGGCAGGACTGCTCGATGATGGCGTGGTAGAGCTGCTCGATCAGTTGCGCCGGCACATTGAGCGTGCGCCCTCGTGCCGTGCAGCGGGCGAGCACCTGGCGAACCCGTTCGGGCTGCATCACGGCGGTGTTGCTGTCGCGCTTGCTGTCGGCAACCTCACGAATGATGTCCAGCCCGCTGCGCGATCAGGTCGACGAGCTGATCGTCGATGCGGTCGATGCGTTCACGGTGAGTGCCCAGCACCGGGCTTTTTGCCACGGCGTCGGGCGTGTGCGCCTGCACCACCTCGAACAGCTGTCTGCAGCTGGCCGCCAGTTGAGGCTGGGCCTCTTGCAGGTAATTGCGCAGGCTGGCCATGGCGGCCAGGAATTCGACGTGGGCGTCGTTGCGGGCGTGTCCATCAAGGTGTTGCAGGTAGCCAATGGCCTGTTCGCGGGTGGCTCCGGAGGCCGGGTTGCCGGCCTGGATTTCCCAGTACACGTCCGGGTGGTTGGTCATCATGCGGGCCAGCAGGGCAAGCATGACCTTGAATGGCGGTGGCGCCAGCTCGATCAATTGCGCCAAGGGCACGTCGCTGGCCGCCAGGGTGTGGCCAAAGGCGAGCACCATGGAGTGGCCGACGGTCTGCAAAAGCGCCATGGTCTGGTCATGTTGCTGCGCCGTCAGCGTGTACAGGCGCATGCCGCGGCTTGTCAGGCGTTCGCGCAGGTCATCGATTGCCGCGCCAGCCTGGTAGGGCACCACTACCACCGGCCGGCCCTCGGGCGCCAGGTCACCCGAGAACATCGGGTTGAGCCCAACTACCGTCTGCGGCAGCGAGACATCGCGAACCAGCGTGGCGAAGGCATTCTTGATGGACAGGGTTTCGACCAGCAGGCAGTCCAGCGCAAGGTGCGGCAGCAAGGCGGGAAGCGCCTGCAACAGCACGTTCTCCGAGACCGCCAGCACCAGCATGTGCGCACTCGCCAGTTGCTGGCACAGTGCCGTGCCTGGGGCGCGGATGTCGCCTTGGATGACTTCGCAGCCTGCAGGCGGCTGCGTCGGCTCCAGGTCGACGCCCAGCACCTTCAGGCCGGTTGCGCTCAGCTGTTCGCAGAGCATGCGCCCGATCGAGCCGGCGGCGCCGACCACGATCGCTTGCCTGTCGTTCTCGTGGCGGGGCAGGCTCATGCGCTCACCTCGTCAAGCAGGGCGATCGCTTCCACCACGCCGCTAGCCTTGACCACGGTCTCGACGTATTCGCTCTCAGGGTCGGACAGCGCGGTGATGGCCCCGCCGACACCGAAGCGAGCCAGTGCATCGTGCACCGCCACGCTGCGGATGAGAATGCTCAGGTCGCAGGCGCCGCTCAGCGACAGCCAACCCAGCGAACCTGAGTAAGCGCCCCGGGCGCCTTGCTCCAGCGCTCCGATGATCTGCATGGTGCGCTTTTTCGGGGCGCCGGTCATCGAACCCCCGGGGAAGCTGGCTTTGACGCAGTCGAGGGCCTGCATGCCGGGCTTGAGCTGGCCCTGGATAGTCGACACGAGTTGGTGAGCATGGGAGTAACTCTCCACCACGAACAGACCGGGTACTTTCACTGAGCCGATCTGGCACACCCGGCCCAGGTCGTTGCGCAGCAGGTCGACGATCATCAGGTTCTCGGCAAGGTCTTTTTCGTCCTGGCGCAGATCGTCGAGTTGGCGCTGATCTTCCCGGGGGTCGTTGCTGCGTGGTCGAGTGCCCTTGATCGGCTTGGCTTCAACCTGGCCCAGGCGGTCGACCTTGAGGAAGCGCTCGGGGGAGGAACTGGCCATTTCAAAACCGGGAATGGCGTAGTACGCAGCGTGGGGCGCGGGGCTGAGTTCGCGCATGATCTTGTAGAGGGCGTAGGCGGAATGCTCGAAAGGCAGTTCCACCAGGTTGGTCAGGCAGACTTCATAGGTTTCGCCATCGACGATCTGGCGCTGGGCTTCGAGGATTTTCTCGATGTAGTCCGCTTTCGCGTGCCGGGCGTTGGCATGGGCCGCGATCCACTGTTCGACCTGCTCAAGCGACATGCGCCGGGGGCGCCGGGTCAGGGGTTGGGCGGCGGGCAGTGCCTGCAGGCGTGCGCTGGCGTGGTCGAGCCAGGCGTCGGCCGTTGGTTGGTCGTATTCGTCCTTGACCAGGTGCAACAGGTAGCTGCGGTTTTCCTGATGGTCGATCACCAGCATGCGTGTGGCGAGCAGGAAGGTGGCATCAGGGGTTGGCGACGACCAGACCGGGTCGCCCAGGTTGGCTACTTTCAGGTCGTAGCCCAGGACCCCGACATAACCGAGGTTGAAGTCGAACGGCAGTTCGGCAGGACAGGGGGTGTGCTGGGCAGCCAGGCGCGCACTGAGCCATTCAAGGAAATCCTCTGCCGGTTCGTGCTGCGTGCCCTCGAGTCGGCGCACTTCGACGCTGGCGCTCTGCTGCTGGTAGCGCAGTACTTCGGCCCAACGGCCTTGCGAGTCACCCATGAAGGTAAAGCGAGAGAACCCTTCGATCACCACACTGCTTTCCAGCAGGAAGCAGGCCGGGGACTGGGCGAACTCTTGCTCGAAGGCCGCCAGGGTGTCGGGCACATGATCAAGGGCCCGGAATTCGACACGGTTGTCACTCATCTGGAATCTCCGGAAAGGCTGGCGCGGGCTGTCAGCAACAGGTGCCGCGGTGCTGGTGTGCGAGGTCACGGAAATTGCCTAGCATTTGCAGGCCTGCCTCGGTGCAGATGGATTCGGGGTGGAACTGGATGCCGTGCAGTGGCCGATCCTTGTGGCGGATGCCATGGATCATGCCGTTCTGGTCCCAGGCACTGACGACGAACGGCGATTTGATCTGGCGCACCATCAGCGAGTGATAGCGCACCACGGTCAGGTCGGCAGGCAGCCCGGAAAACACGCCCTGGCCGTCATGGCTGATGCGGCTCAGGCGCCCATGCATCGGTTCGGGGGCATGCACCACGTCCATCCCGTGCAGGTGGGCCATGCACTGGTGCCCCAGGCAAACGCCCAGTACCGGTACACGGGCATCGCGTATGACGTCCTCGCTCAGGCCGATGTCGGCCTTGCGCGCTGGGGTGCCTGGGCCGGGGGAAATGATGATGGCGGCGTAACGGTCGAGATCGATGTCCGCCGGCGACACGTCGTTGGTGAAGACATCAGGTTCCTCACCGCAAACCTGGCCCATGAACTGGAAAAGGTTGTAGGTAAATGAATCGAAGTTATCGACGATCAGGGTTTTCACGGCAGTTGCCCTCCACTCAGGCGCTGACGTAGTCGCGGTCGGCAAATGCTTCCCTGACCTGCGGGAGGTCGAGAATGCCCATTTGCCGCAGCAGGCGGTACAGACGCTGGAGGATCGATTTCTTCATGCGCGCGTGATCGGCATGGAAGGTCGGATCGGACTCGTGGATCACCTGTTCGGCTTGCTCGGGGCTCAGGCCACAGTGGGCCAGCATGCGGCGCTCGAAGCGTCGTTCAGGATCGACATTCAGGAAATCGTCGAGATAGGCGGGTAGCATCATGCCGAAGCGCTCGCGGGTGCTTAGCGGCAGGGTTGGCCAGCGTTTTTTCATCACGTCGGCGAAGAACCGCGAATGTCGCCCCTCATCACGGACATGGTCGACCATGAGTGTGGTGAACGACTGGCTCAGCTCACGCTCGCGCCCCAGGTTGGCCACTTCGTCGGTCAGCACGTTCTCGGCGATGGTCACGGCCAGCAGCTGGAATTCGGTACGCAGCGATTCTGGCAGTTGCGCGTAGGCTCTGGCGGTCGCATCCAGCTTCTGGTTGGTCTGTGGCACCTCGATGGCCTCGATACCGCTTTTTTCATTCATCTGGGTCAGATAGTCGAGTGCCACATGAGCGTGGTAGCCCTCGTCGATGATTACCGTGAGGGCCTGTAGTTTTTCCACCTCGCCGATACCGGGGAACTTGTCATGCAGCATGTCCAGGCAGCATTGGATAATAAACTTTGTTTCCAATAGGCCGACGTTATAGAGAAACTGATAGGCCGCCTGGGTCAATACATAGTTTTTAATGCGCTTGCCATGCGCTTGAATGATCGGGTGCTCACACATTGCGCAACGCGAGACGGGATAGATCAGTTGTTCACCGTCATAATCCGGCACGATAATTCGCGGTGTACTGCGCACAGTCGCTTTCGCGTACCAATGATCGTTGATCTGGTCGAGGCTCATGGTTATTTCCAATCAGGTGGGGAGGGAACGATGGGCGAACTGTTCGCCGCTCAGTTCACAGTGATCCAGGATGCATACAAGGGTTGGCCGTATTTGCTGCAGACTTCGCCGGCACGGGAGGCGTCTATGCCGACCTTGCGCAACAGCCGTTCAATACCTGGCGGTGACACGGTGATCAGCTTGCGTGCCCCGTGTTCCGCTGCGCAGCGCAAAGTCGCCTGCATCAGGGCAATTGCATTGGGTGAGGAAGTCTGCCGCTCGAGGCAGTCTGAGGAGGCGCCGGTGTCGGCGGCGGCGAAGCGCGACAACTCCCAGACCTGCTCGCTGGCCGGCAGTGGCTGGCCGGCAAGCAAGTCTGGAAATACTTCACTGAGCAAATAAGGTGTGGCAGTACTCAATAAGCGCGCCACACCAACCACTTGTTTCTGACTGTCCCTGGCAAGAATATAAACCGTGTCGTCTCTATCAAACTGATCGAACTCGGAATCTTCTTCGCAATCCAGGTTCCATCCCAATTTTCGGACAAATACCTGATACCGATAGTGCGCCATTGCCGAGCGTATGCTGGCGTCCAGTGTTTCCAGCTTTCCAGTGATGAATTCCATTTCTCGGGCTCCGCAGACTCTCATGGGCGGAGCTATTAAATACATCAGTAACCAAATGTGTAACCTACTAAAAACAGTAGGTTGGCAGTCATGCAGTTGTCATGTTGTAGCCATGGGCAGGGGCGTCAGAACAGTAAGCCGAGCATGGCCGCGCGCACTACCGCAGCGGTCTTGTTGGCGGTCTTGAGCTTGCGCACGGCATTTTTGATGTGGAAGTCGACAGTGTTCTTGGACAGCGTCAGCAGGTCGGCGATCTCACTGGCTGATTTGCCATCTGCGGTCCACTTGAGCACTTCTCGCTCACGTTCGGTGAGCTCGGGGGCTTCGGCGTTCCTGTGTCGTCTGTTCAGGATCGAGCTGAGCGAGGCGTGAGACGTGCTGGCCAACCAACGTAGCTTGTCGCCTTTTTCGTGGAGTTCGCGTTCGCTGATTTGCGAGTCGCTGCGGGCCACCGTGAGCATGGCGCAGCTGCCGCCAGCGTTGAGCATCGATTGCGACAGTCCCTTGCGCAAGCCATGCGCGCGGGCTTCCTCCCACAACTCGGGCGTCTGTGCGTAGAGTTGGTCGCTCCAGATGATGGGCCGCTCCGACTGCCGACCAAGGAGGATGGTGGGGTCGCTCTCCATGTACCTGGCCGCGCTGTAGCGCTCCTGCCAGGGTGCAGGGTAGTTGTTCAGCATGATCGCCTTGGGGCTCGAGAGCGGGTACGGGATCTGCTGGCCATAGGCACAGAAGTTGAATTCCAGCGCGGCGCTGGCTTCCAGAATCAATGCGAAGATGACGTTCTCGTCAACAGCACCTTCCAGTGCATGCAAAAGCTCAATTTGCCAACCGTCCATGATTGTTCTCATTGTCGCTGTGTAGGGTGCCACTAGAGCTGCGCTGGTCTCTTGGGAAATGAAGGATATGGCATTCCTGATTTTGGATCCAATTTATGACAGATGTTTCATCGGTCCCGAAAATCCGATCAACGTCCAACCGGCGCTCTTGGCTGCGCAGTGGGGAATCGGCGGGTTGAGATCTGTGTGGCAGAGGCGGGCGCAAGCGAGGCTGCTTGCTGGGTGGCGGGGGGATCAGTTGCCTCTCGGGCAAGATCTTGGCCAAGGAGGGCGCAAATGGCAGGGTTGCGTGGAAACGTATCGGGGGCGGGTAGGCTGCAGCATCTGCCAGGGCAGGTAACTGCGCTGACACTTGGGTTGGCCAGACCGGCCGGCGACAAGGCCGGCCAGTCCAACCGAGGTGGTAGCAGGGGTCAGGCCTGCTTCACCTCACGCATCGGCTTGCCCTTCACCGGTGCATCGCCCGCCACGTAGTACTTGGCGGTGCTGCGCGGCAGCGGCTTGCGGCCACGGATCTTGTCGGAGATTTTCTCGGCGATCATGATCGTGGTGGCGTTGAGGTTGCCGGTGATGATCAGCGGCATGATCGACGCGTCGACCACTCGCAGGCCCTGCATGCCATGCACGCGGCCTTCGCCATCCACTACCGCCATGTCGTCGGTGCCCATCTTGCACGAGCAGGACGGGTGGAAGGCTGTTTCGGCGTGTTCGCGGATGAACTTGTCCAGCTCTTCATCGGTTTGCACGTGGGCGCCCGGGCTGATCTCGCGACCGCGGTACGGGTCCAGCGCCGGCTGGGCCATGATTTCGCGGGTCAGGCGGATGCCGTCGCGGAATTCCTGCCAGTCCTGCTCGGTGGCCATGTAGTTGAACAGGATGCTCGGGTGCTGGCGCGGGTTCTTCGACTTGGCCTGGATGCGACCACGGGCCGGCGAGCGCATGGAACCCATGTGCGCCTGGAAACCGTGCTCTTTCACGCCGTTGGAGCCGTTGTAGTTAATCGCGACCGGCAGGAAGTGGTACTGGATGTTCGGCCACTTGAACTCAGGGCGAGTACGGATGAAACCACCGGCCTCGAACTGGTTGCTGGCGCCGATGCCGGTGCCGTTGAACATCCACTCGGCGCCGATGGCCGGCTGGTTCCACCACAGCAGCGACGGGTACAGCGACACCGGCTGGGTGCAGGCGTACTGCAGGTACAGCTCCAGGTGGTCCTGCAGGTTTTCGCCGACGCCTGGCAGGTCGTGGACCACCGGGATGTCGAGGCTTTCCAGCAGGGCGCGCGGGCCGACGCCGGAGCGCTGCAGCAGCTGCGGCGAGGCGATGGCGCCGGAGGAGACGATGACTTCTTTACGCGCACGGGCTTCGACGCGCTCTTCGCTGTCGCCGACCAGGTAGGTCACGCCAACGGCACGCTTGCCGTCGAACAGCACGCGGTCGCTCAGGGCGTGGGTGACGATGGTCAGGTTCGGGCGCTTCTTGGCCTGGTCCAGGTAGCCACGGGCGGTGCTGGAACGGCGGCCGTTCTTGGTCACCGAACGGTCCATCGGGCCGAAGCCTTCCTGCTGGTAGCCGTTCAGGTCTTCGGTGCGCGGGTAACCGGCTTGCACGCCGGCTTCGACCATGGCGTGGAACAGCGGGTTGTTGCCGGCTTTAGGCGTGGCAACGCTGACCGGGCCTTCGCCGCCGTGGTAGTCGTTGGGGCCGATGTCACGGGTTTCCGCTTTGCGGAAGTACGGCAGGCAGTCCAGGTAGGTCCAGTCTTCCAGGCCTGGCAGTTCAGCCCAGCCGTCGAAGTCCATGGCGTTGCCGCGGATGTAGCACATGCCGTTGATCAGCGAAGAGCCACCCAGGCCCTTGCCGCGGCCACATTCCATGCGGCGGCCGTCCATGTGCGGCTCTGGATCGGTCTCGTAGGCCCAGTTGTAGCGGCGGCCCTGCAGCGGGAAGGCCAGGGCGGCCGGCATCTGGGTGCGGAAGTCGAAGCGGTAGTCGGGGCCACCGGCTTCCAGCAGCAGGACGGTGACGCTGGCGTCTTCGGTCAGGCGGGTGGCCAGGGTGTTACCGGCGGAGCCTGCTCCGACGATGATGTAATCGAATTCATGGGACATGAAAGTACCCTCGTGTTGGCGGTGATCAGGGAGCGGGAACGCCCGTGCGCAAGAGCACGGGCGTGGCGGGACAGGGCCTTAGAAGACCGAGTTGTAGCCGCCCAGCTCGACCTGGACCGACTTGATGCGAGTGTATTGAGCCAGCGAGCTGACGCCGTTTTCACGGCCGACGCCCGACTGCTTGTAGCCGCCAACCGGCATTTCTGCCGGCGACTCGCCCCAGGCGTTGATCCAGCAGATACCGGCTTCCAGCTGGTGGATGATGCGGTGGGCGCGGCTGATGTCGTTGGTGCAGACACCGGCAGCCAGGCCGTATTCGGTGTCGTTGGCGCGGCGGATGACTTCTTCCTCGGTCTCGTAGCTGAGGATGCTCATCACTGGGCCGAAGATCTCTTCCTTGACGATGGTCATGTCGTCGGTGCAGTCGGTGAACACGGTCGGGGCAACGAACGCGCCCTTGGCGAATTCACCCTCGGTCAGACGCTCGCCGCCGCACAGCACGCGGGCGCCTTCTGCTTTGCCCTTGGCGATGTAGCCCAGCACGCTTTTCATGTGGGCGAAGCTGACCAGTGGGCCGAAGTTGGTGTTCTCGTCTTCCGGGTTGCCGACGCGGATGCGGGCAACGCGCTCGGCGATCTTGGCTTCGAAGGCCGCTTTCATCGAGGCAGGGATGAACACGCGGGTGCCGTTGGTGCAGACCTGTCCGGAGCTGTAGAAGTTGGCCATCATGGCGATGTCGGCGGCCTTGTCCAGGTCGGCGTCGGCGCAGATGATCAGCGGCGACTTGCCGCCCAGTTCCATGGTGACTTCCTTGAGCGTCGAGCTCGAAGCGCTGGCCATGACTTTCTTGCCGGTGGTGGTGCCGCCGGTGAACGAGACTTTCTCGATGCGTGGGTGCTCGGTCAGCCAGGTGCCGACTTCACGGCCGCTGCCGGTCAGGACGTTGAACACGCCGTTCGGCAGACCGGCTTCGGTGTAGATCTCGG